>CAMZLN010000285.1 GCA_947311465.1 uncultured Saprospiraceae bacterium | reverse complement strand
TTCAAAACCTGTCTTTTTGATGACAGGTTTTGAAAATTCTGATTCAGACGAATTAAGTACCAAATACCAATACAATGGAATCCAAAAAGATTTGGTAAATAATGTATATCATGGTAAATAAGTTATTCAACACAATTTAAAAAAATTAGAATTATGACACATCAAATATTCAAACAAAAAAAAACTTATATTTGAAACAAAGAACGAATCAATGCAAGATAATAACGAGATTAGACTTTGTCCCAATTGCGAAAAATCACCAGGCACAGGAAAATTTTGTCCTGAATGTGGACAAAAAAATACTCCGCTGAAGCTGAATCTAATTACGCTTTTCGGAGAATTTTTCAGTATTGTATTCAATCTTGACAACAAATTTTTCAGAACACTACGTGCTGCTTTTGTACCTGCGAAATTAGCAAACGCTTTTATTCAAGGAAAAAGAAAATTATATTTACATCCTTTTCGCTTTTTCTTTTATGCTTGGCTACTTCTAGCTTTAGCCATCAATGTTGATTTTGGAAATAAAAATTCTTTTAAAGATGGAATTTCTGAAGGATGGAATAGTCATTCCTTGAGCAATTCGGTGAAGGACAATTTTGCAAATAATGATGATTTTCATATACAATTCATGAATAAAAGATACTATTTTACTTCAGATACAACTAAATACAATCCCATATCACAAGACACTACTGTCATCCTTTATCAAGATTTAGAATCACTAGAAGAAAAAGAGTTCTATAAAAAATATAATATCAGTACTTGGGTTGAAAAATTGTTTTTAAAAAGAATTAAAAATTTCAAAAATGGCTCTTTTAGCTCTATAATCACTTTCCTACAACAAAATATGATATGGCTTTTTCTCTTTGTTATGCCTTTTTCTGCTATTAGTCTTTCTTTTTTATTTTGGCGTTCTAAAAAATATTATTCGGAGCATATTTTATATTTGATGTATCTATTTTCTGTACTATTTATCATCATGGCGATATTTACTTTTCTGGGGCAAATTGCAAACTATACCCACCCTGTTGTAGCATTCCTTCTTTTGTCATTAGTACTTTTCTATATTTATTTCTCATTTAGGAGTATGCAACAATTCTATCAAAGAAGTGCTAGATCAACTCTATGGAAATGGACTGTGTACCTTTGTGGCAATTTGTTTCTATTTGGAATTGGAAGTTTATTTTATATTGTTTTGTCATTTTTCTTGTCTTAAAAGCATAGTCTATAAAAAATTAAAACACCTCCTTATGAACCAACCTTGCCGCTTTTTTTATATCTCCTTTACTTATCACAAGAGATATATGCTCACCAGTAATACTATTGCTGATTAAGTGCATCCATATCCTATTTTTACGAAGTGTACTAATGGCTTTTTCAAGCGCAAAATTATGTCTCCCTAGAATAGCAATAATACCAATATCATCGTTGATAATAATATTTGATATTTGATTTTTCAACAACTCATTCCTAAATTCTTTATTCAGAATAAGTTCTGTGTTTTTTATATCTTTTAAACCAATTACAAAACCAATACCCCGCTCGGAAGAAGCTTGAGAAATCATCTTTACACTTACACCTTTTTGATGCAACGCTGAAAATATACGAGCATCAATTCCAATTTTATTGGAAAGCCCAGAACCTTCAATCGTAACCAGAGCTATATCTTCGATAATTGATACTGCTTTTATAGATTTGGCTCCACCGTCTTTATTGATCACCGTACCCGTTTCTTCTGGATGCTGTGTACTTTTGATTACCAATGGTATGTTTGATTGCATCAATGGTAATATAGTTTTGGGATGAAGAAGAGATGTTCCGAAATTGGCCATCTCATTTGCTTCTCGATAAGTCATCGCTTCTATTTTGATGGCGTCAGGAACGACAATAGGATTTGAACTATAGATTCCTTTTACATCTGTCCAATTTTGAACTTCTTTTGCATGTATAAAATTGGCAATCAAGGTCGCTGAATAATTACTGCCATTTCGTCCAAGTGTGACCGTCCTATTTCGTTCACTATTAGCAATATATCCTGTAATTATAGGGATAGCATCCAATGGTATTTTTTCAAAAACTGCTTGTGTGTCAATTCTACTTTTATCAAAATCAACTTCAAAATCATCCAAAATCTTTTTTGTATGAATAATGCTTCTTGCATCCAGAAAAAATGTCTTCAATCCCTGTTTTTCAAAAAAATGTACCAATGTTTTAGCACTGATCAATTCTCCAAAAGAAACCACTTTGTCATGTGCAAACTCATTGTCTTCTTGAAGCAATTTTACCGCATTGAGTACTTGTCTCAATTCATTTATTTCTTTGGAAATATCCAATTCTGGAAATCCCAAAGTTTGATATTTTTCAAATTCTATTAATTCATTTTCAAAATCACCTCCTTTACTAACTATTTTAAACATTTCAACCAACTTATTGGTACTTTTACCTCTCGCAGATACTACAACTGCAATTGGATTGGTCTCAAATTCTTTTTTCACTATAGCTAAAACATTATCCAATTCCTTTTGATGGTAAAGCGAAGAACCACCAAATTTTAATATAACTCTACTGGTTTTTGAATAATCTTGATTGTATAAATGGTAGAATTGATTGATTAAAGTTGATATTTTTTCTACTTCTACCAAAAAGCCATCGTGCCCATAATCGGATTCAATCTCTTTGTACTCTGCATTTGGTAGATTATTTGCCATGAATTTTTGAAATCTTGTTGGCACCAATTGATCTGAACGAAAACCTATAATCAGTGTACGTATATTGATCCGCCTTAGAGCAAGTCGTTCTCCTCCCCTATTTCTTCCAAGATTATGTGAATCTATACATTTAGTCAAATAATAATAACACAGTGCATCAAATCTTTTAATAAATTTTTCTCCTTGATATTGAATATAAGATGAAGCCTTGAAATCATCCACTTTATCGTCTTTATCAGATTGACTATCCACAAACGCCTCCGTTGTACGATAGGTCAACATAGCGATGGATCGTGCGGCTTTCATACCTGCTTGTCCGCCATTGGGTGTCCCAAATGTAGGATCAGATTTCATAGCAATTCGTTGTGATTCATGTATCGCTATGCCCCAAGCTGATTCTCTTGCACTAGATGCCAATAGAATGAGATGCTCGATACTGCCATTGAATGCATAAGCAAATTCAATAGCTTGATACCCTCCAAATGAACCGCCGATACAGGTATGAATGCTATTTATATTTAATTCTTTTGCCAAAAAAAAGTGACATTGTACAATATCCCTTACGGTAAAATTTGGAAATTCATCATTCAGGGGTCTTGTACTTCCATACGGAGAACCTATTGTATTGGCACATATAATAAAGTACTTCTTGGGATCGAACAAACAATTCTCACCAAACAAACCTGGCCACCATGACAATACATCTGAGTCTGCTGATATGGCATGAAATACCCAGATAATATTGTTCCGCTCTTCATTCATTTCTCCAAAAGTATGATAGACGATTTCAAGATTTTCAATGATCCTTCCCGATTCTAATTTAAGTACTTCTTTATGATTATATATTTGTTTCACTATTTTTTATTTTAATAATTGCAATTAACTAAAAGCTTTAACACTACACACTTAAAGCTTGATTTATATCCAAAATCAAGTCATCTATATGTTCCAATCCAACAGACAGACGAATAAATCCTGGAGTTATCCCTGCGTCGAGTCTTTCTTTTTCGGTGAGTTTGGAATGCGTTGTAGATGCGGGATGTGTAGCTATACTTCTAGAATCTCCTAGATTAGCAGTCAAACTATGTAATTTCAGGCTATTAAGAAACTTTTTCCCAGCATCTAATCCACCTTTCATTTCAAAGCCCACAAGTCCTCCACCAAGTTTCATTTGTTTTTTGGCCAATTCAAATTGGGGATAATTTTCCAAATGGGGATAAATTACTTTTTCAATCATCGGTATTTTTTCTAAATGTTTCGCAATTTTCAAAGCATTGGAGCAGTGCCTATCCATTCGTAAAGCAAGCGTTTCCAAACTTTTGGACAACACCCATGCATTGAATGGTGACAATGACGCCCCCGTACGCCGTAAAAAATCATAACATATTGCTGTATATTTTTCAGACCCTATGATTGCTCCACCAAGTACTCGACCTTGACCATCAATATATTTTGTAGCAGAATGAATAATAAGATCTGCACCATACAGCATAGGTTGCTGTAGATACGGGGTGGCAAAACAATTATCAACAATAAAAATTGCTCCATTCTTTTTTGATAATTGTCCTATGTATTCAAGGTCAGCAAGTTTAAGCGTCGGATTAGAAGGCGTTTCTACATATAAAATTTTAGTATTATCACGTATTGCATTTTCCCATTCTGCATTACAATCTACATCTACCAAGGTATAACTTACCCCCATTTTAGGAAGAATATTTGTGATAATAAATAAACTATTTCCAAATATATCTTTGGATGCCAAAACATGATCTCCCTGACTAAGATTGGCTACGAGCGACGTATAGACTGCTGCCATGCCAGATGCAGTAGCTACCCCATCATCACAATGCTCCATTATACAAAGCTTTTGTATAAATTCGGAAGTATTCGGATTGGAAAACCTAGAATAAAGATTTGCCTTTTCTTTACCCTGAAAAATAGCTGCTCCTTGTTCTGCATTTTCAAAGGTAAAACTAGAAGTCAAATAGATAGGTACCGAATGTTCTCTATGGTGACTTTGCTCGGCTTGTATTCGTATTGCATCAGTTTCAAATTTAGGATTTTTTCCCATAAATTAATAATTTAAAACTTATCAAAATATAGGTATGGAGATGCAATAGAATTGTGTCCTCATCTTTCTCATTAAAATATTATGAGATAGGAATTAGCACCTTTTCCGAATTTACACGGCTGGTTGCTAAGGTTTCGCAGGGCCTTTCCCTCCACCTTTCTTGATAAGTATTATAAAAAAATAAAGAACTTTTTTTCTTTGGATCAAAGATATCAATAGTATTAATGAAAAGCAAACTTATTGAGTGGGGAATCTTTTTTTCATTTTTTTTATGACAGGCAGGTTTCAGAATTTTCAGAATTTTGTGCCGTACTCGTCCTTAATATTTGGGTATAATTTTAGTGCTTTCGACTCCCTAATTCTAGATATTTCGGAACTAGCTAGTAGTCAGGCTGACTGCAAATTCTGATTCTGACAAAGAAGCTTTTAGTGACATGAAGAAGATAATTACGACAAAATAGTTCATAACTTATCGGGCTATCACTATTTCATATCCAACCTAATTTTCTCAACAAAATCAACAGTAACATCTAATATCTCCGCAATAGTTTGATTATCGAAGTTTTTTTCGATCATTTTTTG
>CAMZLN010000284.1 GCA_947311465.1 uncultured Saprospiraceae bacterium | reverse complement strand
TTACAATCCGAAGAAATCGAACTATAAAAATCAAGATTCAATTGAATATCTACGGGATTGGGTTGCAAGGAAAAAATGTAATTGCAATTCCAATTCATGAATCAATAAGTAATGGTGTTTATTTTCTCCAATTGAGAAATGATACTTTTGTTAAAACCATGAAATTTATAAAATTATAATCTACAATCAAATTCTATGAAAAATATCAAACGAATCATCTTTGTCGGCTGCTTGTTTTTTGCATTTGCAAATCAAAATTACGCCCAAGTAATCAATCATGTTCTTGGCGAAATGATTATTCAAAAAAAGAATAATGATATTGCTTTTAGATCCGTAAATTCATCTTGGACTTACAAAAAGTGTCTATTTCAAGATTTGAATATCTGGTTGATAGAATTTGATTTCACAAAAATAGATGAAAATCGTTTGATGTATGAATTGAAGAGTTCTAGTGATATCCTAGCTGTTCAATTTAATTATTTAATAGATTCTCGAAGTACAATTCCCAACGATACTAATTTTCCATTGCAATGGCAATATATGAATAATGGTGCTAATGATGGGGTAGTAGGCGCTGATTTGGACGCTGAGTTGGCATGGGATATTACTACAGGGGGCTTAACTCCGCATGGGGATACAATTGTCGTTTGTGTTGTAGATGATGGAATACAAATTGATCATCCTGATTTTGGCAACAATCTTTGGGTAAATCACGAAGAAATTCCTGACAACGGAATTGATGATGATAATAATGGATATGTGGATGATTATCGTGGATGGAATTTTGGAAAACTAATGCAAGATGATAATTTTGAAGATACTACTCATGGGACTTCTGTCGCGGCAATTATTGGTGCCAAAGGAAATAATAATCTAGGTGTTGCAGGAGTAAATTGGGATGTAAAATTGATGATTGTACAGCGATCTAATGATGTGGCTTCTGCTTTTCAATCGTTTGATTATCCTTTTCAAATGAGAAAGAAATATAATCGAACTAAAGGGGAGAAAGGTGCTTTTGTGGTTGCGATAAATGGTTCTTGGGGAGTTGATGCTGCCATGGCAAAGGATAATCCTATTTGGTGCAATATTTATGATGAACTTGGTGCAGAAGGTATCATCAGTTGTGGAGCAACATCAAACAAAAATAATTTGGATGTGGATGTGTATGGAGATATGCCTACCGCTTGCGAAAGTGATTTTTTGATAGCCGTTACTAATATTGATCGAGCTAATGAGAAGGTTGAAGATGCTTGTTATGGTGAAAAATCTATCGATTTGGGTGCTTATGGTGATGTTGGGAGTACAACGGGTACTTGGACTTTGAGTTCTTATGATAATATGGGTAAAGGTTTTGGAGGAACTTCTGCAGCAACACCACATGTTGCTGGAACTGTTGCTTTACTTTATTCCGCAGGTTGTTCAAATCTTTCTTACTATGCTTTACGAGATCCTGCGGGGACTGCCTTGAAAGTAAAATCATATATTTTAGATGGTGTTAAATCTAATACTTCTTTATCTGGAAAAAGTGTAACAGGTGGAGTTTTGAATATGAAAAACACCTTAGATATCACGCTTGTTAGCTGTGAAAGTTGTCCCAATGTGGTGGTGATTGAGTCTAGTCAGATTATTGATACCACAGCGATAATTCGTTGGGAACAACCTGAAAGTACAACAAAAGTGATATTGGAATGGAAAGATGCTACGGCTTCCAATTGGACAGTGGTTAATGATATTTCATCTCCGTATAAATTGACAGGATTATCATCATGTATTGACTATGAATTTAGAATCAAAGCTGAGTGTGATGCAGAATCCGCTGGATTTTCTGATATTCATACTTTTAGAACTGTAGGTTGTTGTGAGAATCCAGAGTTGATTGTTTCAGAAGCTAATATAAAAAATAATTCTGCGATTATTCAGTGGCTTGAAGTCTTTGGAGCAGAAGAGTATATTGTTGAATATAAAAAGAAATATGGCGGGGATTGGATCTTCAATACCATTTCTTGGCCAACGGTTTTATCTATTACTGGACTGGAAAAGTGTACGGATTACGTTTGTCGTATTCAAACAGTATGTGATGGTGAAACATTGGATTATTCTGATGAATTTGCTTTTTCTACCACAGGTTGTACTAGTTGTAATTTGGATTATTGTTTTTCTCGTGGTAACGTAGAAGGAGATGGTTCTGAATGGATTGATGAAGTGAGTATTGGTAATAATTCCTTTAAAACTGGATTTGATATTTCTGGATATGGTGATCATACTGGAAATACTTTTGTATTTGAACCAGGAAAGACTTATCCGTTGACGATTGTTCCAAAGTTTAAAAATCAAGCATATTATGAATATTCTAGGGTATGGATAGATTTTGATAATGATGGAATTTTTGAAGATGGTACTGAAATGGTTTATGACCAAATGGATTCTTCAAAAACGACGGCGATGGGTGAAGTTGAAATTCCGAGTAATACTCAATTGGGTGGAACTCGAATGCGTGTTTCTATGGTGTTTGGTGGAAATGGCTTAAAGCCTTCAAATTGTGGTCATTACGACTATGGTGAAGTGGAAGATTATTGTGTGAAGATTATTGATTTGTCTAAAAAAGTGGTTGATTTAGATACCATTTGGGTCGGTGTAAGCAAGGTGAAGTTGGATTGGAGTCGGATTGTTGAATCAGATGGATATGCCGTTGAATATAAGAAGTCTTCAGAATCTCAATGGAAATCTGTATTTGCAAATGTTAATATTTTTCAAGTTTCTGGTTTAGATTGGTGTACAAATTATGATTTTCGAGTAAAAGCTAAGTATGGTGATGTGTATGGATCTACTTCTTCGACAATAACTGTAAAAACAGATTGTGAGCTTGCAACCGCAGATGTCGATAAGCCTTTAGATGTTAAAATTTCTCCAAATCCATTTAATGAATCTTTTACTTTTGAATTGCCAGCGCAAGAAAAGTCTGTCAATATTCGAATTTATGATATGATTGGAAACTTGGTCAAAGAGCAGCAATTTTATTCAAAAAATGGCAAGTATCAATTAACTGATTTAGAGCATTTATCTTCGGGATTGTATATTGTAGAAATACAAAATAGTGAAAAGCGATGGATTGGGAAGGTGGTGAAGCAATAAATGTTATAATTACTTATTTTTTCATAGTTCCTTTATGAATTTTTTTAAATTTACACCAAGGAATATGCTCATAGTATTCATTGCCAAAATATTCTAATAGTAATCGAATTTCTTCGGATGTTCTAGTTCCATGAAAAGATTGAATGAGTTGTTTTTCTTTATTGATGAACAATAAGCTGGGCAATTCAAGTTTAGCTTTATTGTTTTCGATTATGCCAGGAGCTATTTTATGGAGATGTTCAAGTTCAGAAATATTTACTAAATAGAATTGAAATTTATCTTGAAGATTAGTGATATCTAATTGTTCACAAAGTTGATCTGGATTAATATCAATTAGTATTAACGACAATTTATCTGAAATACCTACATTTTCAAAAGCAATAAGGTTTTCACAATTTTGTGCATTTACCTGAAAATATAGTAGGAATATACCTAAAGTGATAAAGAATATTTTTATGTGTTTCATTTCATGTTTGTTTGTATAATCTATAAACACAGAGAATCATATAAAACGTGCTAAAAAAAATACATTTAATAATTATTTAACGTTTTATGGTTAATATTTAAAACATTCTTTGCGCTTTAGCGAGCAATACAAATACCCTTAGAATCCTCCTTTGCGTCTTTGCGTCTTTGCGAGAAAACCCCCGAATCCCACCCTTTGCGCCTTACCGCCTTAGCCAGAATCCAAATTACGATAAACCAACAACTCATCACCCATTATCATCACCCGTTTAGTAGCCTCTATTGATATTTTTGGAGCAGCAACGCCATGCCCTAGCATTTTTGGAGCAACGAACACACGCGCCTCATCCCACAAATTCATTTCAATGAAGCTATTTAATAATTGTGCACCACCTTCTACAATTAGACTTGATTTTTTAGATTTATAAAGTTTATCTAGTATCGAAGGTATAAGATTTTCATCAAAGTCTGTTTTAATAAACTCTACAGCCGCATTGGATTTCATTTTTTCTGTAAATATCCAAGTTTCAGTATGTTGATTAAATAGTTTTGAATCGGTAGGGATACGCCCATTCCTATCAAGAGCAATTCTCGTGGGGTTTTTACCAAAATATAAACGGTTGGTCAAATTTGGATTGTCAATAATTGCAGTATTGGTCCCGATAAGTATGGCATCGACTTCAGAACGCCATTTGTGTACTAGTGTTTTTGAGAATGTATTGGTGAGCCAAATTGCTTTGTTTTTTACGCCAATGTAACCGTCAATTGACTGAGCAAATTTTAAAATGATATAAGGTCGTTTTTTAGAAACAAAGGTATTTCGTATTTTAACCAATTCATTACCTAATTCTTTTTGAATACCAAAATCGACATTCCTATTTTGTCTAGACAATATTTTTTCGCTTTGAGAATAGACATTTTCAGTTTTATCAAGAGCTGAATAGACAATATTAGGAATTTTTTTTTCTAGGATTAAATCGGTACATGGTGGGGTTTTTCCATGGATGGAGCAAGGCTCTAATGACACATATAAAGTGGATGAAGCTATTTTATTTATATTATATTTTTTTACATTTTGTAATGCATTGACTTCAGCATGGTTAGAGCCATATACTGATGTGAATCCTTCTCCGATAATTTGGTCATTTGCTACCAATACCGCCCCAACGTATGGGTTAGGACTAGTAAATTGATTGCCTAGTTTCGCAAGGTCAAATGTTGCAGAATATATTTAGTTTTAGAGTTCAATTATTGTTTTTTTTTAATTTTTTTTTAATTTTATATAACTTTATAAAAAGTTTCATGTTATATTTGCAGAAACATACTAGAATGATGGTGTTCTTTTTTCAGTGTGTTTTTATTCAATTTTTTCTCGTGTTTATTTTTCTCCAAATGTTCAGCGACGTTTCACAGAACCTTCTCTTTATCCAAAATATTTCGGTCCTTTTGCTCTACACTTCCCAAGGAAGATGCAAAAGTGCTTTCAAGCTTAACTTTAACCTCTCCATATTTTTTCCCAGTGACAAAACTGTAGCTAAATTCCTTCCACTTTTCTCTTGTGACAAGTGTGTGAGTGTAAAATATTATATACTG
>CAMZLN010000283.1 GCA_947311465.1 uncultured Saprospiraceae bacterium | reverse complement strand
TACCGAATATAATTTGGTCGAAATCAATATTTTTTTATCAAATTACTTGGATTTTAACACAGTATCTTAGGTACTAAAAGAGCTTCAATTGTCCTAATTGAAGCTCTTTTTTGTTTGTATATCTCGGGCGTAGCATGGCAAAATCTAATTTATTAGATTTATGAGGAACAGCGAAGCGAATTCCGTTTTTTCAACATTCTTGCTCAACTAACCAGTAATGAAGTTGAATAAGGTCTCAGCTATTCACTAAAAAAATGCTTTAAAATACGGCTACTATTTACTTATACTCACTAGTCTTAATTTCATATTTCTTATTCAAGTCAATTTTCACAACTAAGATATTGGTAGTTTTTCCATCTTTCTTGATATTTGTTTCAAGCGCATAACCTTCCATTGGAGATTGATTGTCTTGATCGAAATTTGGTACGTCTATTTCCTTTGTAACCCAAGATGAAACATCCATGTCATCATCATTCATAATATATTCATAGCACAAATAACCTAAAACTCTTTTAGTTCTTCCTGTTTTTTTAAGTTTTGATTGATCATAATCATCATTAGGACTCATTTTATCTGCCATTTTCTCCCCTAGATTGGATGGGATTATAAACATACTTTTTTTACCATCATTTTCCATGAAACTTATAAACTGATCGTCTGCAAAAACCATTTGAGTAACTCCTCCATTATCAGGATTTTTCATATTCATCATGAAATGTTGATTCTCGGAATTGAAATAATATTCAAAATCAACGGGATCTTCTCCTGGTGATGTGATTTTCATTTGTATTTGACCTTTAAATCGATAGATATCATGCTTTGCTTTTGCATTTCCAAACAATTGAGCGAAAGGATTGTCTCGGTCACTTGCTTTGCGCTCTGATGATTGATTTTTGTATGTTGATTCAGATTCATTTGTTTCAACATCTTCTTCTAAGGCGTCATCTATTTTTTGATCAATTTTGTCGCTGATTTTATCTGCTACTTTTTCTTCTAACTTCTGCTCGACACGCCGTTCAATTCGTTTTTGAATTCTATCGAAAACTTGAGCATTAGCTGTTGTAAATAAAAATGTAAATAAGATAATTAGGATTGATAGTTTTTTCATTAGGTAGTGTTTTATTTAAAATGAATTTTTCACTGGTAAAGATACGATAAAATCTGGAGAAAATCTGGAGGCAAGACGCAAAGACGCAAAAGCGCAAAGTTGGGTTTGTAGATTTGTAGGGCACGCAAAAGGCGCAAAGACGCAAAGGTGGGTGACACGCAAAGGCGCAAAGTTGGGTTTGTAAAAAGAGTAGATCACTTTAGGATAGGATAGTTCAAGGGGATAGTTCAATTAAGTGCACCCTTACACCCTTGAACCTTTGCACCTTGCACCCTTGAATAATTCAAAATTAATTTCCTCCCAAAATTGCTTTTGATTTATCCATTTGATTACCTTTGCACCATGCATGAAAAAATAATTATACTAGATTTTGGATCACAATACACGCAATTGATTGCACGAAGAGTCAGAGAGCTAAATGTATATTGTGAAGTCATACCATTTAATAAGGTTCCTGAGTTAGATCAACACATCAAAGGGATTATTCTTTCGGGTAGTCCATTTTCTGTATTAGATGATAATGCGTTGCAGATTGATTTGGATAAAATTATTGGTAAAGTGCCAGTGTTAGGAATTTGCTATGGAGCACAATATATTGCAAATTACTTTGGTGGAAAAGTGGAGAAGTCAGATAAACGTGAGTATGGAAGAGCTGAAATAGAAGTAATTGCTTCAAATGACGTTTTTCTTAAAAACATATCAACAGAATCTCAAGTGTGGATGTCACATGGAGATACAATAGCATCTATTCCTGATGGTTTTGAAATTATTGCAAAAACTGAAAATATTCCAGTAGCGATTTATCATTCAAAGCCAGACCATTTTGAAAAGCCAGTTTATTGCATTCAATTTCATCCAGAAGTGACTCACACTGTGGAAGGAAAGCAATTTCTTGAAAATTTTGTATTGAGAATAGCCGAATGTAAGCCAGATTGGACACCCGCAACCTTCGTAGAGGAGACCGTAGAGAATTTGAAAAAACAAATTGGTGATGATCATGTTTTATTGGGATTATCAGGAGGCGTAGATTCTTCCGTTGCAGCAATTTTATTGCATAAAGCAATTGGCAAAAATCTATTTTGTTTTTTTATTGATAATGGTTTATTAAGAAAAAATGAATTTCAAGAAGTTTTGGATTCTTACCAAGGAATGGGCTTGAATATCAAGGGAATTGATGCTAAAGTTGAATTTTGGAATGCTTTGAAAGGACTCACTGATCCAGAATTGAAACGCAAGGCTATCGGACGAGTATTTATTGAAGTGTTTGAAAAAGAAGCGAAAAAACTTCCACAAATAAAATGGTTGGCTCAAGGAACAATCTATCCTGATGTTATAGAATCTGTTTCTGTTCATGGGCCTTCTGTTACTATAAAATCTCATCATAATGTAGGGGGATTGCCTGAGAAATTGGCACTTAAAATTGTTGAACCATTGAGAGCCTTATTTAAAGATGAAGTACGTAGGGTAGGAGCTTCTATGGAAATGTCACCTCATTTATTGGGTAGGCATCCTTTTCCTGGTCCTGGTTTGGGAATCCGTATTTTGGGTGATGTTACTCCTGAAAAAGTTCAACTTTTACAAGATGCTGATGCTATTTTTATTGAAAATCTAAAAAAATTCGGATATTACGATAAAGTTTGGCAGGCGGGCGCAATGTTGTTGCCCGTAAGAACCGTTGGAGTAATGGGTGATGAACGCACGTATGAAAGAACTTTGGCACTACGATCTGTAAATTCTGAAGATGGAATGACCGCAGTTTGGAGTGACTTACCATACAAGTTATTGGCTACAGTTTCAAATGAAATTATTAATAATGTTAAAGGAATAAATAGAGTTGTTTATGATATCAGTACAAAACCACCATCAACTATCGAGTGGGAATAGAATTTTAATACTAGTATTTTTAGTTATTCTGATTTTTCCTTCTTGTGATATTTTCAAACCAGCACAATCGAGCTCTAAAGACGATATCGTTTTAGATCCTATCACTGGTAAACGAAAAAAATACAACAAGAAGACTAAAAAGTATGAGCTGATTGACGTGCCAATTGAAAAAGTTGATACGGTGACTTGGCGTACTCCAACTGCGGGTCTGCCACCAGTAAAAGCAATTCCAAATTCTGATGCTTCATCCACGACAACAGTGGAAACAGAAGGGGAGTCTATTCCTGAATCCACAAATCTTGATGTTTATAATGTAGGCATTTTTTTACCTTTTTTAACCAGTAGGTCTGCGGGTACTATTTCGTCGAAGTCAAAATTGGCTTTACAGTTTTATGCTGGTGTAAAAATGGCAATTTCGGATCTTCAAAATAAAAATATAAATTTGAATGTCAAGGTATTTGATACCAATGCAAATCCGACCAAAGTGAATGAAATTTTAGCAAATCCAGAAATGCAAAGTATGAATTTGATTCTTGGGCCTGTTAAAAAGAAGAATGTGAAAATTGTCGCAGAATTTGGAAAAGCATTTAAAATTCCAGTTGTTTCACCGATTAGTCCATCTAAAAATGGAACTAAAAATCCATATTTGGTGCAAGTTAATCCTTCGTTTAAAAAACACAGTCAAGCGATTATGCGTCATATTTTGAAAGATAATGATGCCGATCAGGTTGTTCTTTTGGTAAGAGATACTCCAAAAGAAAAGCGAAGATTAAAATATTTTCAAGATGCTCGGTTTGAAATCGCAAAAACAACTGATATTACTCCTATGAAGGAAATGATTGTTTCGAGTTTATCTTCTGAATGGACGAATGTAAATTTTGAAGGATATCTAAATACAGATAAGAAAACTATATTTGTAATACCGTCTTGGGATAATGAAGGTTTTGTCAATGCGATGGTTCGTGTATTGAGAATTGCAAAAAATACAAATGAGTTGGCGGTTTATGGTATGCCACAATGGATGAAATTTAAGAAAATCAGTTATGATTATTTTGAAAGCCTTAATGTTCATTTGAGTTCCGCAAATTATATTGATGTTGAAAATCCGAAAATTATTTCTTTTAGAAAAAGATTTTTTAGATTGTATGATGATATTCCTACAAAATATGCCTATCAAGGATACGATGATATGATGTTTTTTGGTGAAATGTTGCAAAAACATGGCACGCAATTTCAAGTGGAATTGGATCATGAATCGGATGAAAATTTACATACGCAGTTTCATTTCACACCAGCAGTAGGATCTGATGCCTTAGATTCGGAAACTTATGATATTGATTATTATGAAAATGAGTTTGTTTATATTCTAGAATTTCAAGATTTCCATTATCAAATAGCAGATTAATTTAATTGAAACAATAATACCCTCCAATGATTGATGCTTTTATTAAAGACCCCGTTTTATTGCTGTTTGTTGTTGCTGCTATTGGTTATTTGGTAGGAAATATTTCTATTCGTGGAACCAAATTGGGCGTAGCGGCTGTACTTTTTGTTGGGCTTGGCTTTGGAATGATAGATGATAGAATTGATATTCCAGAGATTTTATTTGAATTGGGTTTGGTCTTTTTCGTATATTCTATTGGTCTGAGTTCAGGGAACGCATTTTTCAAATCTTTTAAAAAGAATGGAGCTAGAGATATTTTATTTATCCTACTTATGTTGTCCATTTCAGCCATTTCTGCGGTTGGATTACATTATCTCTTTGTTTTTGATGCTGCCACTACCACGGGTATTTACGCTGGGGGTACGACCAACACATCTGCTCTTGCTGGTGTCATAGATCAGATAAATCAATTAGGTGTGACCAATGCAACTAGTCTTGTTCAAAAGGCGGTAATTTCTTATTCTTTTACTTATCCAATGGGTGTATTGGCAGCCATGATTGCCATTGTTCTCATGGAAAAGATATTGAAAATAGACTATTTGAAAGAAGCAAAGCAACTCAGACTGACCTATAATATTGAAGAAAAACTAACCAGCCGTACCATTCGCATTACACAACCAGCCATTGCAAATCATACCATACGAGAAGTTGGGCTCCAATACAATTGGAATATTGTTTTTGGAAGAATCAGTAAAGTGGATGGACATATTTCTTTATCGAATTGGGATACTCAGCTAGAAATTGGTGATAAAGTAATGATTGTAGGTGGTGAATCAACCGTCAATCAAGCTACAAAAGTACTCGGTGAAAAGGTAGATATCATTTTATCAAATGATCGGTCAAAATTTGATGTGCGTAGAATATTTGTATCAAATCCAGCGGTGGTTGGGAAAGAATTATCTGCCCTAAATTTGCATAGAAAATTCAATACGGTGATTACTCGTATTCGGAGGGGAGATGTGGATATGTTGGCACATGGAGATACTGTTTTAGAAATGGGGGATCGGATTCGTTTTATTGCAAAGCGTGAAGATTTGAGAGCTTTATCTGTGTTTTTTGGAGACTCCTATTACAAAGTGAGTAAGGTGAATTTATTTTCCTTTGGACTAGGAATTGCACTTGGATTATTATTAGGTGCCATTGAATTTTCAGTGCCAGGTGGTATTCAATTTAAATTGGGTTTTGCAGGAGGTCCTTTGATTGTAGGACTAATTTTGGGTACTTTACAACGTACTGGAAAAATTGTTTGGTCACTACCTTATAGTACCAACGTTACTTTACAACAAATTGGCTTGATAATTTTATTGGCAGTCATTGGGGTCAGGTCAGGGAGTGCTTTTTATACAAGTTTGGTCAGCGGAGATGGGGGCTTGGTATTCCTTGCGGGGACATTGGTAAGTTTAGTTACTGCTATTTTCGCATTAGGTATCGGCTATAAAATCGTGAAAATACCTTTTTCTATATTGATTGGATTTGTTTCTAATCAACCCGCTATTTTGGATTTTGCTATGTCTAGATCTGGGAATAAGATTCCGTTGATAGGTTATACTTTAATGTTTCCCATAGCATTGGTGATTAAGATTGTATTTGCTCAGTTATTGTTTAGTTTTTTGAATTAGAAGATGGCAAGACGGCAAGACGGTAAGACTTCAAGACGGCAAGACGGCAGGACTTCAAGACGTCCTGACATCCTGAAGTCTTGATATCCTGACATCCTGAAGTCTTGATATCCTGACATCCTGAAGTCCTGAAGTCCTGACATCCTGAAGTCCTGAAGTCTTGAAGTCTTGACATCCTGACGTCTTGACCTTGGAATGCTTTTCTAGAATTTTTATCCAAATAAATACAATTTTAAAATATGGGCTTTCTATCTTGCGGTCTTTTGTAATTGAACGATAAATATAGGATGGAACAAATTAGTGTTTTTGATATTTTTAAAATATGCATTGGACCTTCAAGCTCTCATACTATGGGACCTTGGGTAGCAGCCAATACCTTTGTGAATGAGATTGTAGTCGAAAATGTAAAGCATATAAAGGTGAAATTATTTGGTTCTTTATCCAAAACAGGAAAAGGACACGGAACTGATATTGCTATTCAAATGGGTTTGGAAGGTAGAAAAGTGGAGACCATAGATGTTGAGGAATTAAATAATTACATTTTAAAAATAAAAACGAATCAAGAATTGAATCTTAATCAAGAAATAAGAATTCCTTTTAATCCTGATTTTGATATAGAATTTCTAAGCATCAATCTTCCTGAACATGCAAACGCACTCACTTTAATTGCAACTTATAAGGACAACTCGATTGTGGAAAAAATATACTATTCTGTAGGTGGTGGATTTATAGTAGAAGCAGGTACAACGGATGCAGAAAAAGACTATATTCCATTCCCTTTTCCAATTCATTCCGAAAAAGATATTCTTGGATGGACCAAAGAAACGGGGCTTTCAATCTTTGATATTATCCGAAAAAATGAGTTGGTATTGCGTTCTAAATCTAAAATGGATGAAGATATTCTGAAAATATGGGATGTCATGCTGGAATGTATGCATAAGGGCTGTCATTCTTCGGGGATTCTTCCAGGTGGTTTAGATGTAAAACGGCGTGCAGCAGAAATGAACCATTCTTTACTTAATGGCTTGCATGTTGATAGCAAAGATGATTGGATTAAATTGATAAAATGTACTAATCCAAATTTTGCAAACACCATCAAGTGGGTGAGTTGTTTCGCCCTTTCGGTCAATGAAGAAAACGCATCTTTTGGTAGGGTAGTGACGGCTCCAACCAATGGTGCAGCTGGAGTGATTCCTTCTGTGTTGATGTACTATTTATGCTTTTGTGAAAATAAAGGGGATGAAGATATTATAAAATTTCTGTTGACAGCGGGTGAAATGGGGAGTCTTTTTAAAAAAGGAGCAACCATATCTGCTGCAATGGGTGGATGTCAAGCCGAAATTGGCGTTTCTTCGGCAATGGCGGCTGGAGCACTTACGCTTTGTCAAGGCGGAACTACCGAACAGGTTTTGATGGCTACGGAAATTGCAATGGAACATCATCTTGGGCTTACTTGCGATCCTGTACTCGGGCTAGTGCAGATTCCGTGTATTGAGCGTAACAGTATGGGGGCAATAAAAGCAATCACTGCAAGTCAAATAGCGCTTTCTAGTGATCCTAATATGGCAAAAGTCAGTTTGGATTCTATCATAAAAACAATGAAAGAGACTGCGGATGATATGATTGATAAATATAAGGAAACTGCAGAAGGTGGACTGGCAGTGAATGTTTCGGTGTTGGTGCCAGAGTGTTAAATTTTGTAAAAGAATATAGCTATGAATACAAGATTGGATTTTAGAAAATTAGCTAAAGCTTCGAGAAAGGTTAAAATAACAGATACACTGACTTCCTTGAAAATTGCCGTTATGGGGAATCATGCACTACAATTTTTTTCTAGTGCCCTTCGCAACCAACTCTTGTTATTAGGAATAAATCCCGAAATTTATGAAGTGGGTTATAACCAAATAGATATAGAGCTCATTGATGCCGATTCCAAAATCTATAAATTCAAACCAGATGTTGTTATATTTTTTGAATCGACATTTTCCATCCAAAATGGATTCTATAAGTTAGATAGTGATTTAAAGAGAATGAATTTTGCTAAGGCTACAATAGATAAAATAGAACAAAGAATTAAGTATTTTGATGGAAAAACATTTCTTCCTAAAATAATTTACTATTCTTATGAATTGGTAGATGATAATGTATTTGGGAATTATTTTGCCAACGTACAATCGAGTTTTTATTATCAATTGTTTCAGTTTAATGCAAAATTGCTTCAATTAACAGAAAAATTCCACAATTTATACATTTTTGAAATTAATAAATATCTAAAACAAGTAAAGGATACACGAAATTGGACGAATGTCGTGGTATCTGATATTCATTTTTCATTAGATCAATTTGCCTATTTAGCCTTTCACAATGCTAAAATGTTATCCACTTTCTCTGGACAATTTAAAAAATGTATTATCCTTGATCTTGACAATACGCTTTGGGGTGGAATTATTGGCGATGATGAAATAGATAATATAGAAATTGGAAATCTTGGAATTGGAAAAGCTTTTACTCGGCTTCAAATCTGGCTAAAGGAATTACAGAAAAGGGGAATTATTTTAGCAGTTTGTTCTAAAAATGAAGAAAAAATTGCCAAACTGCCCTTTGAAAAGCATCCTGAAATGGTGCTTAAATTGGAAGATATTTCCATCTTTGTTGCCAACTGGAATAACAAGGCAGATAATATTCGATACATTCAAAAAGTGCTCAATATCGGTTTTGATTCTATGGTATTTTTGGATGATAATCCGATTGAAAGAGACCTAGTTCGTCAAGAAATCCCTGAAATTACGGTCCCTGAATTACCGAAAGATCCTGTTGATTATTATCATTTTTTAGTAGAATTAAACCTATTTGATACGGTATCCTATTCAAAAAACGATCAAAATAGAACCTTGCAATATCAACAAGAAGCTTTAAGGATGAAAGCAATTCCGTCTTTGACCAATATGAATGAATATCTCGAATCTTTGAAAATGGTAGGTGAAATTGAAGCTTTTCAGGAACATGATGTTGCACGAATAGCGCAATTAACACAACGTTCAAATCAATTCAACCTTAGAACTATTCGGTATGACACAGATGATATTTTACGGATTATGAAATCTTCAGATTTCCTCACATTTTCTATAAAATTGAAGGATAAATTTGGTGATTACGGATTAATATCTGTTATTATTCTTGAAAAAAATGGACAAAATAAATACAAAATAGATACATGGATAATGAGCTGTCGGGTATTAAAAAAAGGTGTAGAATTTTTTGCCTTGAATTATATCCTTAAAACATTAAAAGAAATTGGCGCTACAACATTGGATGGGGAGTATTTGGCAACAAAAAAGAACGTCCCTGTTAAGAATTTACTTCAAGATTTAGGTTTTTCTAAAAAAGAAAATGGATATTCTGAATTAAGTGTTGTTAAATTCAAAAATATACGTAATTTTATACAGCAAAATAAATAAATAGACATTACAAAATGATATTAGACGAGTTAACAAATATTTTTAGAGATGTCTTTGAAGATGATGATATTCACATCGAAAATACTTCTACATCAGATGATTTTGATGAATGGGATTCGCTTAACCATATATATCTAGTGGTTGAAATTGAAAAACATTTCAAAATAAAATTTAGCAGTCGAGAAATCTTACAATGGAACAATGTAGGTGATATGGTGAAGTCGATAGAAAATTTAATTGTCAAATAAATGCTTTTCACATCCTTTACTTTTGTTGTTTTTCTTGTAGCCTTTTTTTGCGTTTATTGGCTAGTATCTAGTCCTTTGAAATTACAAAATCTCATCGTTTTTGCAGCAAGTTACTTGTTCTATGGTTGGTGGGATTGGCGGTTTTTATCATTGATTTTTGCTTCTACATTGGTTGACTATTTAGTGGGTATTATGATTTATCGTACTCCGAATGTAGGTCACAAAAGACGATATTTATGGATTTCCATTATTTTTAATCTGTGTTTACTAGGATTTTTTAAATATTTCAATTTCTTTATCGATTCAAGCATTCATGTTTTATCTGCATTAGGTTTTCATCCAAATATTCATACTTTAAATATTATTTTACCTGTTGGAATTTCTTTTTATACTTTTCAAACGATGTCTTATTCACTTGATATTTATAAAAACAAATTCAAACCAACTACTGATTTTATTGCATTTGGTGCTTTTGTTTCCTTTTTTCCACAATTGGTGGCAGGTCCGATTGAACGAGCTTCGAACCTACTTCCGCAATTCCTAAATAAACGTAAATTTGATTTTGAGAAAGCGGCCGATGGTTGTAGGCAAATTTTATGGGGTTTAGTGAAAAAGATGCTAATTGCAGACTCGATAGCTCCTTATGTCAATGATATTTTTACAAATTACCATTCCTATTCCAGTAGCACATTATTGATAGGTGTATTTCTATTTTCCTTTCAAATTTATGGTGATTTTAGTGGATATTCGGACATTGCAATTGGAGTAGCTAAGTTGTTTGGATTTGAATTGAAAATGAACTTCAATTTTCCATATTTTTCAAAAAACATAGGGGATTTTTGGAAAAGATGGCATATTTCATTGTCCAGTTGGCTCAATGATTATGTATTTACTCCTTTGGCTGTTGAATTTCGGCATTTTGGGAAAAATGGGCTTTATGGAGCACTATTATTAACGTTTTTAATTTCTGGATTATGGCATGGGGCAGGATGGAATTTTATCTTTTGGGGTGGTTTGCACGGATTATTTTATATTCCACTGATTTACGGAAAAAAGAGATTTAAGTCTATAGCATCAAATAAGAAATTGCAAAGCAAAAAATATGCTTCATGGAGAGATTTGCCTAGCATACTTATAACTTTTATTTTAGTAAATTTTACTTATATTTTT
>CAMZLN010000282.1 GCA_947311465.1 uncultured Saprospiraceae bacterium | reverse complement strand
TTATTTTTGTTTGTTGCCAAAAGGTTTTGTCTTGTGTCACCGATTTTGTGTTGTGGGTTATGATAAGGTTGTGGGTTGTGAAATGGTTGTGGGTTGTGGGTTCAATTATTTTTGACTTAAATTACAGTTTTCATAGAATTTACGTATCTTCATCAAATACTGAAAAAAATAAGCTAGAGCACGAATTCAATATAAAATATGGGTGATAAATCGAAAAAAATACATATTCCAAAGGAGTTAACTCAATTTGGCTATGAAACGAAAGAGCAAGTACTTGAAGTGAGCAGAAAGAAGAAGAGTATGTATATTGGCATACCGAAGGAAGTAACACCTTCGGAAAATCGAGTGCCACTGGTGCCTGCATCTGTTGCTACATTAGTGGCAAATGGACATCGAGTGGTGATAGAAAGTGGAGCAGGATTGCGAGCAAATTATACCGATCAGTCCTACTCTGAAGTTGGGGCGGATATAGCTTTTAGTCAAGAGCAAGTTTATAAATCAGATGTAATTATCAAAGTTGCGCCACCTACATTGGATGAAATTGATTTATTTCATTCTGATCAAATATTGATTGCACCCTTGCAATTGCCTTTGGTTTCAAAAGAATATTTTCAAAAATTGAATCAAAAAAGAGTTATTGCCATTGCGATGGAATACATAAAAGATGACAATAACACTTATCCCGTTGTACGTATTATGAGTGAATTGGCAGGTAGAAGTGCCATGATGATTGCCGCAGAGTTGATGGCCAAATCCAATGGTGGAAAGGGCGTCTTATTAGGCGGTGTAGCAGGTGTTCCATCTGCAAAGGTGGTCATACTAGGAGCGGGAGTTGTTGCCGAATATGCTGCAAAAGTCGCCTTAGGACTGGGAGCAGATTTACGTATTTTTGACAATAATATTTATAAATTGATGCGTATCCAAAATCTTTTGGGAGTACAACTCAATACGTCATCTTTCAATCCATATCAACTAGAAAAAGAACTTTTAACCGCAGATGTTGCCATTGGAGCCTTGCATTCAAAATCTGGACGAACACCCATGTTGGTAAGTGAAGATATTGTTTCTAAGATGAAAAGAAAATCTGTGATAATCGATATCAGTATAGATCAAGGTGGTTGTTTTGAAACATCAAGACCGACCACATTGGACAAACCGACATTTATAAAACACGACGTAATTCATTATTGCGTACCCAATATTGCATCGAATGTTCCTAGGACTTCTTCGATTGCAATCAGCAATATTTTGATGCCTATTTTATTGAAAGCTGCCGATATAGGAAGTATGGAATATCTCATCTATCAAGATAAGGGATTGATGCATGGCGTGTACACGTACAAAGGTTGTTTGACTAATAGTCACATTGGGCAAAGATTTGGTTTGAAACAAACGGATTTACATTTGTTGATTACTTCATCGCTTTAGTGCAGACTTCAGGACTTTAAGACTTCAGGATGTCAAGACTTTAAGGAGATGGGAGGTGATGGAATAAAGATGTAAAGTTTTTTTAAAAAAAATATGCTCAAAAAAAATAGCATTATGCATAACTACATTTCTTTACTACGTGGAATCAATGTAAGTGGTAAGAAGAAAATCAAGATGGCGGACTTGAAGTCACTTTATGAATCAATGGGTTTTGAAGATGTAAAGACTTATATCCAAAGTGGGAACGTAGTTTTTAAATCTAAGGAAACAGATTTTGATGTCTTGGTCGATTCCATTTATAATAAAATCAAAGATAAATATGGTTTTGAAGTCCCAATCACCATTCGTCAATCTCATGATATAGAAAATATTATCAAAACGAATCCATTCCTAGCTAAAGCGGAAGATATCAAAATGTTGTATGTTGGTTTTATGGAGAATTGCCATCTGAATCTCAGATACTAAACACCATAAATCAAGTATCAGAAAGATTAATCCCAATAAAATGGACCATCTCCCAAATACCTTAATATTGAATTGGGATTTATTATTTGGACTATATCAGAAATACAACTTGGATGCCAACTGGGAAGAAATTGACCAAATGAATTTTGTCATCTAGAACATTTGAATCATAGTCGTTCCTTTTTTGAATTATAGAAAAACATGATCCCGATTGGAGAAAGACAAAAAATTAAATTATTTAGAACATCTAATGGTGTGATTGTTTAAAATAAAAAATTTCACTATCTTCGCATTTTAAACCAAAACAAACTTTTTGTGTTAAAATAATGCGAATTTGAATTTTCACAAAAATTATCCTAATATCCTTACCATTTCCACCAAAGTTTTTCGATTTTTGTGAATAATGCGTAAAACATAACAAATATGGAAGAAAACAAAGACGACCAACAGCAAAATGATCCTAAAGTAACCACACTTAAAGGAATGTACCAAGATTATTTCTTGGACTATGCGTCTTACGTTATTTTGGAAAGAGCCGTTCCTGCAATCTTGGATGGACTAAAACCTGTTCAGAGAAGAATCCTTCATGCCATGAAGCAGATGGATGATGGTCGATACCATAAAGTGGCAAATATCATTGGGCAGACCATGCAGTATCATCCGCATGGAGATGCGTCAATTGGAGCCGCTTTGGTCAATATTGGACAAAAAGATTTATTGGTAGATCCTCAAGGAAACTGGGGAGATAGTAGAACTGGAGATAGTGCAGCTGCACCTAGATATATAGAAGCAAGATTAACGAAATTTGCATTGGAAGTCGCTTTCAATAAACAAACTACTGATTGGCAATTATCTTACGATGGTCGTAAAAATGAACCCATTCAATTGCCTATGAAGTTTCCATTGTTGCTTTCTCAAGGAGCAGAAGGGATTGCGGTAGGACTATCAACGAAGGTACTTCCGCACAATTTTATTGAATTATGTAAAGCTTCGATTAAATTATTGGAAGGTGGAAACCCTAAATTATATCCTGATTTTTCAAATGGGGGTATGATTGACGTAGCCGAATACAATCAAGGTAAACGTGGTGGGCGTGTCAAAGTTCGTGCAAGAATTGAAAAGGAAGATAAAGATACTTTGTTAATCAAGGATTTACCTTTTGGAGTGACTACTACTGCTCTGATTGATAGTATCGTTAAAGCCAATGACAAAGGAAAAATCAAAATCAAAAAGATAACGGATAATACTGCTGCGGAAGTAGAAATTGCGATTGATTTGGCGCCAGGGATTTCTCCTGATGTGACTATGGATGCCCTTTATGCATTTACAAATTGTCAAGTCTCAATATCTCCAAATGCTTGTGTAATCGTTGATAACAAGCCACATTTCTTATCCGTACTTGATATTTTGAAAGTAAGTACCGACAATACCGTTGATTTACTGAAACAAGAATTGGAGATTAGAAGAAATGAATTGCTTGAAAAATTACATTTCGCAAGTCTTGAAAAAATATTTATTGAAAATAGAGTTTATCACGAAATTGAAGAGTGTGAAACTTGGGAGGCCGTTTTGGAAACTATTGCAATCGAATTGAAAAAATATGTTTCTACTCCTGCTGATAATGCAAAAGCTGGAGATAAGCGTATTGCATTACTTAGAGATATCACAGAAGAAGACATTATTCGATTGACTGAAATTAAAATCAAACGAATCTCCAAATTCAACACGTTCAAAGCGGATGAAATAATGAAGAATTTGAGAGATGAATTGGTTGAAGTAGAACATCATCTTGCTCATTTGATTCAATATGCAATCGATTATTTTCAAAATCTATTGGATAAATATGGAAAAGGGAAAGAACGTAGAACGAAAATTACATCTTTTGAAACCATTCACATTACTAGCGTAGCAGCCAATAACACCAAATTGTATGTGAATCGTGCCGAAGGTTTTATCGGTACTTCCATCAAAAAAGATGAATTTGTAACAGAATGTTCTGATATAGATGATATTATTGTATTCACAAATTCTGGAGTTTGTAAAGTTGTAAAAATTGATGGAAAAGTCTTTATTGGGAAAGATATCATTCATACCGCCGTTTGGAAAAAAGGCGATGAACGTACGACTTACAATATGATTTATCGAGATGGTGCAACTGGAAAAACCTTTGTAAAAAGATTTAATATCAAAGCCATTACTCGTAATAAGGAATATCAGCTAGGAAGTGATGCAAAAGGGTCTAAAGTGCTATATTTTACCGCTAATCCAAATGGAGAATCTGAAATTGTTGAAGTCAAACTTTCTCAATCTGCTAAAGCTAGAAAGAAAATTTTTGAATTTAACTTTGGTGAATTAGATATTAAAGGGCGTGGATCAAAGGGAAATACGCTAACAAAATATCCTGTCCGTAAAGTAGTTCAATCTTCAAAAGGAAAATCTACACTAGGAAAGGTTGATATCTATTTGGATAAAGTGAGTGGAAAACTGAATAAGGACAAACGTGGATATCTCGTGGGTGCCTTTGATACGGGAGACCAGATACTCATCATGTATAAGGATGGAAGTTATGAAGTAGCTGATTTTGATATGAATCGTCATTTTGAGCCTTCAAAAATTCAAGATATTACTCAATTTAGTCCAGAAACTATCATTAGTGCCATGTATTATGATGGAACGAAGGGTTGGACTATGGTCAAACGTTTTAAAATCGAAACCAATAAAACCAATCAAATTTATTCTTTCGTGACTGATCATCCAAAATCTTCATTGCTTTTTGTTTCTATTAAAGAAAATCCGAAAGTAGAATATAATATGAAAGTGAATTCTCAAAGAATTAAAGGAGAAGTCAATCTCGCTGAATTTATTGATTTGAAAGGATGGAAAGCGCTTGGTAATAAATTGAGCGACCAAAAATTGACCAGTGTAAAAGAAATTGAAGAGACGCTTGTGGAAAAACTAAAACCTGGTGATTCTATTGATTTTGATTTGGATGAGGATGGACAGGGAAAGTTGTTTTGATAAAATCAACCAAACAGCACATTCAAAGCCTTATCCGTTATCATATAGTTGGACTAGTAAAAAATACATTTTGTCATCTATTGAGCATTAAAAACTTTATTCCTATTGAATTTTTCAATAAAATAGACTATTTTTAAGTCCTAATCGTTGGATCAGTCGTGTTGCTCTATACTTTTACAAAATTAATAATTAGCCGATGGATATTGCTATTAAACTAAAAGAACGAGAAAATGATCTCATCCAAGCGTGTTTGAATCGCGAAAGATGGGCTCAAAAGGAGTTGTATGAATCTCATTATGGAAAAATGATGAGTATATGCCTACGTTATGCAACCAACTATGCAGAGGCACAAGATGTCCTACACGAAGGATTTATTAAAGTGTTTAAAAACTTACATAAGTATCAAACTGGAACTTCACTTAATTCTTGGATAAGTAGAATTATGGTGAATACTTCTATTGATCACTATAGAAAAAATGTCAGAAGACGTACAGAGAATATCGAAACCGCCTTTAGTTTAAGCACATCAGAAGCAGATGCAATAAGCAAAATGGGTGAAAAAGAAATTTTAAATGCCGTTCAACAACTATCCCCAGCCTATAGACTAGTTTTCAACCTTTATGTGATTGAAGGATTTTCACATAAAGAAGTTGCAGAAAAATTGGGTATCACAAGCAGCACTTCGAGATCTAATCTCGTAAAAGCTAGGACGAAGTTGAAAGGAATTTTAAAGTCGAGAGAATTGGGTTATGAAGAATAAAAATTTGGATCAGATTATTAAAAATAAATTGGAACAATTGGACATCAATGATGTGCCCAATTGGGACATGATGGAGTCATTGCTCCAACATGAAGGTCTGTTGAATGATAATATCCAATCTTTTGACCAAATGATTAAATCATCTATTGAAAAAGAACCTACAGTTGGGAAAGATGCTAGTTGGTTACAAATGGCTGCCACTTTGGACTTGATGGACAATCTTGATGATATTCAGTCACAAGAAGTCAATGATTTTGATGAAATTTTTAAATCCAAATTAAATAATGTCGCTGTTCCTTTGGCGGATTGGGATGCTTTTAGTGAAAAACTAGATTCGACTCCAGAAAATATTTTGGATAAAATCACAAAAGAAAAATTATCCAATATTCCTAATGATACAAATTATGATTGGGCAATTCTTGCTGCAAAACTTGCGAAAGAACAATCTTTCAAAAGAAGAATCATATTTAAATATAAAATTTTAGAATCAACAGTTTTAGTTTTATTACTTTTTACATTTATTAACTTCTATCCTACTTACAAGAATCAATTAAAATCTTTCTTACCCAATTCGGCTGCATTTTTTAGCTTTAACGATAAAAAAGGAGAAGTAATTAGTGATAAATCGCCTAAAAAAAGAATTCCGAAAATCCCTAAAAATACTAACCAGACTATTGAGAACAATTTGGTTGTCGAAGATGATAATATTCTGGAGAGTTTTCCTAATGGAGCTACCAAAATCGAAATTGTTAAGACACCAAAACCAATACACATATCCGCATTTAACTATAAAGAAATAAATGATGTAAAGACATTTAAGCAAACATCTATTTCTAATGCGAAAACTTTATCTTTTGAAACCGAGCCAAACAAACCTAGCCTGTTGTCTAGAATTTTCAATAAAAAAGAGAAGAATACAGCATCTCAAAATTTACATATTGATTCACCAAAGCATCTAGAAAATATTTCCTTGACAGCCTTGGATTTTGAAAAAAATAAAAGATTACCCAATTTCTTGAATCGCCTGAAGAAAATTCCTTTCGGTATAACCGCAGGAATGTTGCTCGCAGGAAACTACAACTCCATCTTCACTCCATCTGATGATGTACTTAATGTCTCAGCATATAGAAATACTGGATTAGGATACGGTGCAGGTTTTACAATGGGTTTTGAGTTTGACAAGATAGAAATTCATACAGGATTTATTTATAAAGGATATCAATATACTCCACTTGGACGTGAAATTGTTGGAAATACAAGAGTGGGAGTTTATTCATTGAGATTGAATGAAATCAATATCAATACGCTAGAAATTCCTTTGCATCTTCGCTATCACTTTTATGATAAAAATGATTGGAATCTATATGCTGGTGCTGGCGCAACAATGGGATTGGTTTTTCAAGCTAATTATTTCTTGACAACAAGTGAAGTAAGAAGTCCAAATCAAGATTTAGGTGAACGTTCGGCGTCTGCATATATTTCAAACTCAGATTTGCATCAAGATAAAATTTATAATGATGGTGCTTTTGAAGGAGGATCTTTCAATCAAAATCAATTTTATTCTGCGGATATCAGTATCGGAGCGGAATTGAAATTGACTAAACGTTGGGGAATCTTTATGGAACATACCTATCAATATACTTTACCATCCAATTTCAAAAGCCCTAATAATGATAAGATTAATCGTTATAATGTTTATTTGGGGGTTCGTAGTCGATTGAGATAATTTAAACTCTATCTTACTGAAAAAGGAAATTCTTTTTTGTACACTTCTCTAGAAATCGGATAATTATCTCCCAATTTGTTATATTGAACATCTTTTAGGGTCATTCTGTGTTTTTTTGCTAAAATCTCTAAATGATATTTTCCTTTTTTTAGTAAAGGATATTTTATTGAGAATGTGCGTTCTTCTCTTGGTGGTAAATTTGTATCAGAAAGTTTTTTTGCTTCAGGATACCACTCCCATTCTTCACCTATTCTATCTTCTTTTTCAAAAACAATATTGTTTTCACTATCGAAAATCTTAAACTCAAAAGTAAAAAAACGTTCTGGATCTCCTGTAGGAACTTTATGCCCAGCAAACTCATTCTTTACTTTAAAATAAAAATTTATAGTATCTCCTTTAAAATAAAAGTCTGAAATTTTAGAAGGATAGAAACCAAATCCTAATAACATTGCTACAGTTTCGCCTTTCACCTTTGGGATACCTGAACCAGGAAAATTATGAAAATGAGATTTCTTATGTCCAAAGCCTTTGACCAATTCACGGTCAATCGTTTGCATATGACAACTTATGCAATTTTTCTTTCCATTGTATGGTCCAACTTTCCACTCATCCCCTGTTTCAAAAGTACAAACCAATTCTTTATTAATCTTGTAATTCGCATTATGACAGCCTATACATAATGACTCTGATAAAAATTCTGGATCTTTTACTACTTTATGAGGTGCCCTTAATCCTTTCACTCCAATTATGGCATTATTCCTGACGTGACAACTTACACAATTAATTCCCTCATCTTGAAGTGCCTTATCAAAATGTTCATTCTTTTCTTTTACAGGTTGATAAATATCGCCATTTATAAGTCCCTTTATTAAATATTCTTGTTGATTTTCCAAAGGAATATGGCAATTAATACACATATAAGGACTAGATTCTTTTTTAATTTCTGCTTGAAATTGTACATCAGTCCATGCATGTGCATGGGTCGAAGTCAACCATTCTTTGTAATACTCTTGATGACAAGTTCCACAGTCTTTAGATTTTAAACTTGCCAAGCCTTCTGGAATGCCTTGAAATGGAACCGCTTTTTCCCAACTATGAGTCAATGGATGAATTTCACTTTTGGAAGATATACTTGTTGTCAAATTTATGATTAAAGCCACAAATGCAACAAAGAAACTAAAAATAAATATTTTTTTCATAAGAACTATTCTATGGAAGAGCATCAAATCAAGTGGCAAGATAGTGATATTAGTAATTCATAGTCGGTGACATTAGTTACAAATTATAAATCACTTCTCATTTTACAAAAAAAATGTATATTTAAGCATGGAAACAAAATTGAAAGATTTATTGGAAATATATAGCAATTTGGAAACTTACCAGATCGCTATCGGTGGTATTATTTTATTGCTATTGTTTGTATTGTTTATTCGATCAATTCTCCGAGCGGCAAAAAGAAGTCAAGCAAAAAAAGTAGCGCCAAATTTTAAGATCGAACAAATCCTAGTCGCACCCCTTGGAATGGGAATTCAAGTCAAAATCAAAAATTCGGGACATCCTATCACCGTTTTAGAAACTAAAATAATGGATCGAAAAAATGTAAATATTACTCAAGCCTTTGAAAATTATTTACTAGATACCAATAAAATTTATACTGTATTTTGTGAAGCAACCGATAGACGTAGAGCGGATTCTGGATTTAAAATGCAAGTGAAATATAAAAATAAAAACAATAAAACCTTTAAACAGGAATTTTTTATTGAACCCAATCAGCCGAAGCTTTTGAAACTCCGATTTGCTTAATCGACAAATAGCTCCATAGCAATTTTATCTGCTAATAATTTTCCTTTTAAAGTAAGTTTATAAACACCGTCTTCAACGATTACATCTTTAGTAGCAATGAATGGGTCAATGTTTTTCAAAAAAGACTGCTCACATTTTGCTCCAAATCTTGATAATAAATGCTCATCTAATCCCCACTGCGTACGTAAAGAGATCATTACAAATTCATTGTACTGCTCTTCTATCGTCAAAATTTCTTTCTCAAAAGGAACATTTTTCTGATGAATAGCTTTGATATATTTGCTGTTATTTGCAATATTCCACTGCCTTTCTGAATGCCCATTGTATGAATGGGCACCAGGACCAATACCCAAATAAGGTGCACCTTTCCAATATGACGTATTATGTCTAGCTAAAAAATCGTGCTTTCCGAAATTAGAAATTTCATAATGAGCAAATCCATTCTTTGTCAACGTATCAATCAAATATTCAAATTGAATAGAAGCTTTTTCTTCGTCAACGGGTTTGGAAATTCTTTTTTTTACAAAATGATCCAAGGCTGTTCCATCTTCAACCGTTAGACAATAACAAGAAATATGTGGGATTTCAAAATCCAAAAGTACTTGAATGTTTTCAGCCCATTGCTCATGAGATAAATCTGGGAGACCATAAATCAAATCCACGGTCAAATTACTAAACCCAATTTCTTGGGCATTTTTTATACATGAAATAGCTTGATCTTTTAGATGAGATCGATTCATCCATGTTAAATGCTCATCAAAAAAAGACTGCACTCCTATACTCAATCGATTGATGGGCGTCATTTTTAATTCCTTCAACTTATCAAGGGATAAATCATCAGGATTTGCTTCCAAAGTAATTTCTGCATTCACATCAATCGAATACAACTCGTAAATTTTATCAAAAATTTTATTGAGTTCTTCTGCTGTCAAAATGGAAGGAGTACCCCCACCAAAATAAATAGTATCCAAAACCTTCGTCTCCAAATAATCTTTCTGCAACTCAAGTTCCATAATCATAGCATCGACCAAGTCACTTTTCAATTTCATACTTGTAGAAAAATGAAAATTACAATAGTGACATGCCTTTCGGCAAAATGGTATATGTAGATAAAGTCCTGCCATTGTGCAAAGGTACATTATTTATTGGACGTGTAATGAAGTGGTTTCATTGATAATTACAACAATTTTCTTTTTCTATATACAGAAATGAAAGACCTATCGTTATATTTGGGAAATATATAAAAACAATCGTTCAATTTGACTTACATTATTATTAAATCAAAAGATTATTTACTTTGGTGCATATTATATTTAACGCTACTCAGTCAAGGAATGTCAGCGCAAGACACCCTTTCTCTAAAAATAAATTTTGAGAATTTTGAATTAGATTCCATCAATTATCAAAAACAATTTCTTTCAAAAAAAGCTTTAGATTTAGAAATTTCTAGAGTAATCAATCAATTAGAACAATCTTCTTTTCTTGAAGTGAAATTGCTATCCTTGACAAATGATGAAACACAATTTTTATCAAAAATAAATGTAGGTCCAAGTTATAACTGGTTGGAAATCCGAAATAACAATATCCCTGAGCTTTGGTTAGACTATCTTAATATTGAACTTAAAAAATTCAAAAACTCACCTATTAATGCTCATCAATGGTTAG
>CAMZLN010000281.1 GCA_947311465.1 uncultured Saprospiraceae bacterium | reverse complement strand
TTCCAATAAAGAAAACATATATATTATCTAATTATTTCCATAAAGATTGATCTACTCAATCATTATTATTATTAATTTTAATCGTTAGGTTTTTTTACCTTTCTTATCTTGTGTGTCAATGAACTTTTTTGATCTTAGAATACCAACTTATCTTTCGATAATTATCCTAATTTCAGTATTTTTAAACTTCTCTTTTGAAGCTCTTTTTTATTTCTCTTCTTACGTTATTTCCGTAAGCGGGTGCAAAGGTAAAAACTTTTTTTTAAACTTCCAAATAAATGGAAAAATTTATTTGTCTTTTTTAAATTATAAAAGACGTATTAAATGTGCGTCTTTTCCTAAGCGGATGCAAATATAGAAAGTTATTTTTGATAATGCAATTTAATTCTATTGAAAAAAAATATTATTTACTCTTCGATTATATAAACCCAATGAATTAGCATCCTAGCCACCGTTTTTTTTTTAAAAATAAAAAATTCTTTAAATTTTATCATCACAATAGAGCTTAGAAATATTAAATCAAATTTGAGATAACGCCTTTCTTTTTCTCATTAATCTATTCTTTCATCCATGTTCACTCTTTGATTCTATCCTTCTAATACAATAAATTTTATTTAAATATTCAAATTATTTAATTCAAATTTTGATATAATACAAACAGCTATTCTCTTTTAACTCTTAGGCAGATTAGACTTAACCCTAGCAACTTTAAATGTAATTGATAGTACACATTCAATTCAATTTTATAAAAATTATTAGCTTAAAATTTTGTTTTGTAAAAAAATAACTAAATATAATTTGTTTTAAAAATAATTTGTTTTATATTTGCCATTGAAAAATTTATTGTTTCATTTAATGAATGACTAAAATGGCTATTACTAAAGAAAGAATTGCACTTAACGATCGCTTTATCGAAGTTTTTGGACTTCTAGAAGATAGAGGCGATATCATTAAAAATGATCGAGGAGGAAAAGGTATGGGAGATTTTGCTGAAAAAATTTTAGGGAAAAGAGCATACGGTCATATTGTTCGTGCTTATCTAGATACTAATAAACGAAGGTACATTAGTTACGATGAAGCTAGAATCCTATGTGGAATTTATAATGTCAATCCGAAATTTTTACTTGAAGGTAAAGGAAAACCTTTTGGTATAGATATCATTGAAAATATGTCGTCAAGTGATTCTGTTTCTCAAGGTAATATACTTTTCACATCTGTAAGAGCATTTGCGGGATCTGGAGAGAGTGCTGCTTCTGCTGAATATGAAGAACAAGATTTCTTTAATATTCCTGGTTATTCTGGAAGCGGATATGTGGCGTTTCCTGTAGAAGGAAATAGTATGGATCCTGTAATCCTTGACGGAGATATTGTGGTGTGTGAAAAAATCACTGGTGTTGGAGAATTAAGAGATAATGAAATTTATGCAGTACGTACCCATACTGGAATGTGGATAAAATATGTGCAAAAAATAGAAAATAATAAACGTAGGGTAATTAAATTAAAATTAATTTCTGCAAATTATTTAGAATTTGATCCCATAGAAGTTGATGTGGATGAATATATTGAACTATATAAAGTCATTAGTCGAATTAGTAAATTCTAATTGGGAATGGATATGGAATATATGAAATAATCTTCTTCTTGATTACAAAATTTTATTTCATTTATTTTACTTTTTCAAAAGTAAAATAGTTCTTGATTGATTTGAACTAATGCTTGTTCTACCATTTTTGGTTGGATACAAAAGCTGATGGAATGTTCCATTTATGGATGAAAAAACTTAAATTTTGAACATTTATTTCTACATGTTCCGTGATTATAATTATTGATTATTGATTAAAAAATAAAAATAATATTCTCTGATTTTATGCTATTTTCTACAGGATGGTAAAAAAATGCTATTTCAAAGTAAATAATATGAGTTCGTGACAAATGTGCGAATGTCGGATAGTGCATGTTTTCTATTCATTGCTAATTGGATGGCATTATTTTAGAAATGGAGGATATCGCAAATGAGTTTTTACAGATTGCGGATAAGACCGTGGCTTTTACTGTTTTCTCTTTAGTGGCTACAATAGATTAGAATATTGTAAAATCAAAATCTCCTAATTTCTGTTGTCACGCACTCAAAATAATATAATTTGTAAAAGCGGTTCTTTTGAATTTGCTTTTAAAAAACAGTAATCCAATTTAGATTGGATTACACTGTTGTTTTTTTAGTTGGTCTCCCAAATTGTACAATTTGGGAGCTTTCTTTTTTGAATTTTTTCGAAATGTCTAATTGTAATAAGTAGTGCCAGGATCGAAACTCATTTACATTAAAAATGTTTCTTCTTGTTTTTTTCAACATATTGATACTAAGCTAGCATAAATTATATTTCTAAAAAGTAAAAATCTTATCAACAAACAAATATCTCATTTTATAAAATTTGTGAGTTCCAATTCAACCATTTTCTACACTCGCTTAAAGTCACGTTGCCGAACAGCTTCATATAATATAATACCCGTAGCTACCGATACATTGAAGGAGTCAGTCTCTCCAAGCTGGGGAATAATAAATAAATCATCAGATGATTCTACAATTGATGATGAAACACCGAATCCTTCAGATCCAATAATGATAGCAGTACCTGTTGTAAAATCTATCATCGGCAACTTATTCTTTGCTTCCAAACTACTCGTCACTATTTGAATTCCGTTTAGTTTTAATAATTCAATAACAGATATGATTGATTTAGTTTTACAAACAGGAATACTTAATAATGCTCCTGCTGATGTCTTGATTGCTTCACCATTTATTTTTGCACTTCCCTTCATTCCAATGACAATTGCATGGACACCTAGTAACTCAGCAGATCTCGCAATAGCTCCAAAATTACGAACATCCGAAATTTGATCTAATAGCAAAATTAACGGAGTTTCACCTTTCTCATAGATATGAGGAATAATGTCTTCAATCTGATAATACTTGATTAAAGCAAGATAGCCAATTATACCTTGATGGTTTTTAGAAGTAGTCCTGTTTAATTTTTCCTTTGGAACGATTTGTAGAGCTACATTATTTTTAGCGCTTAACTTTCTAATTTCACTTTCTATTTCTCCACGTAAACCTTTTTGAAGTAATATTCTTTCAAAAGCAACTCCATTTTTTAGAGCATCCAATATTGGATGTCTTCCAAAAATCATCTCATTTTTATAGTTTTCTTTCATTTATCTATCTCAATTTTCAGATTATTTGTCGAAAAGTCGGCAATTAGCCACGAAAATATAAGAAATAAATGTGATAAAGATATTTTTATTATATATTTTTACCGAGCAAAAATTTCATACACTAGTATTTATACTTTGTATCTAGTAGTTTCCTAACTAATCAAAAATTTAAATTATGCATTATCAAAAATCTCTACTTTACCTTTTTCTTTGTGTTATGGTATTTTCTTCGTCAATGACATTTGCTCAAAATGTTAGTAAAGATGCTATCGCTAAAAAGTATATTAATCAAAATATTGAAAAATGGAATCTTACTTCTAATGATGTTCAAGATCTTTACGTTGATCAATACACGGATGAACATAATGGAGTAACTCATATCTATTTCAACCAGCAATATAATGGACTAAAAATATTTAATGCTGTCACTAGTGTTCATATAACACAAGATGGAAATGCATATAGTGTAGGAAATAGGTTTATTTCAAATATCCAAGATAAAGTCAATACGACTGAAAGTAGAATCACACCTGTTGATGCATTACAAAATGCTTGTTCTTTTCTTGGAATTACTAACTCTAGGTTTGTTAATATTGAAAAAATTAGTAATTCAGAATATAAATTCAATAATCCAGAATTTGCTCACAACGATATCAACGCTAATTTGATGTATGTTTTGACAAAAGATAATAAATTGAGACTAGTATGGAATCTGCCTATTGACCAAAAAGATAAAAGTGATTACGTTAATCTAAGAATTGATGCTGTTACAGGAAAAGTTATTGATCAAAATAGTTGGACGGTAAAATGTAATATTGATCATTCTAACTATGTTCATAAACATACTTGTACTGAAAAAGTCTCTAATTTACTAAATACAAATCCAATAACTCCTTCAAAAGCATCTAGTTACCGAGTGGTAAAATTTCCTGCTGAAAGTCCGATTTATGGTTTGCCAGAATTAGTTGTTGATCCTTACAATCCAACAGCATCTCCTTATGGCTGGCATGATACAGACGGAGTAGAAGGTGCAGAATATACCATTACACGTGGAAATAATGTAAATGCATATTTAGATACACTTGATTCTAATAATGGTGGATTTCAACCTGATGGAGGTGAAGCTCTAGTATTTGATTTCCCTTTTGATGATCAGGCTGAACCGTCAGAATTAACAAGTGCTGCAATTACCAATCTATTCTACGCTAATAATTTTATGCATGATTTTTCTTACATGTATGGGTTTACAGAAGCTGCCGGTAATTTTCAGAAAAATAATTATGGTAATGGAGGAATTGCTGGTGATGCAGTAATTGCGCAAGCACAAGATGGTGCTGTATTATTTGATGGAGAACATCTTAATAATGCTAATTTTGGAACACCTCCAGATGGAAATAGACCACGAATGCAAATGTATAATTGGACTCAATCTAATGTCCTTGAAATTCTTGAACCTGCTAGCGTGGCAGGTATCTATACGACAGGATCTGCATCTTATGGACCTGATATCATAGAAGAAAATCTTGATATTACAGGTGAACTAGCGATAATTAAAGATGGAAAGCCAAGTTTGACTGATGGTTGCCAAGAAGCTACTAATCCTGAAGAACTAGACGGTAAAATAGTATTCGCAGATAGAGGATCTTGCTTCTTTGAAGAGAAAACTTTGAATGCCCAACATGCAGGTGCTATCGCTGTTATCATTTGCAACTTTGCAGATGAATTAGTTGGAATGCAAGGTGGTATTGATGATGACGAACCTACAATTCCGACCCTTTCCATGGGAAAATCTACCTGTGATAAACTAAAACTATTAATAGATCAAGGGCTTAAAATGAGAATTCATGTTCCTCAAGGAAATGGTCCTAGATACTTTGATGCAGACTTTGACAACGGTGTAATGGCTCATGAATATGCTCACGGTATTTCAAATAGATTAACTGGAGGAGCTGGTAATTCTAGTGCGCTTACAAACCCTGAACAAATGGGGGAAGGTTGGAGTGATTATTTTGCACTTATTACTACCGTTGAAAATGGAGATACTGGCACTGATAAGAGGGGCGTTGGTAATTATCTTAACGGAGAAGGTACTGATGGTATTGGTATCAGAAGATATCCTTATTCTACAGATATGAGTATCAATCCTTTGACCTATAGAGATGTTGCATCTAATACTGAAGTACATGCACTAGGTGAAGTTTGGACTGCTGTTTTGTGGGATCTATACTGGGCTTTTGTAGATGAATATGGTTTCAGTGATGATTTGACTGATATGACTGCTGGAAATAATATAGCCAATATTCTTATCATGGATGGTATGAAAATGCAGCCGGTGAGTCCAGGATTTATTGATGGTAGAAATGCAATACTACTTGCTGATCAATTAGATTTTGAAGACGAACATAAATGTTTAATTTGGAAAGTATTTGCAAGAAGAGGTATGGGTTATGAAGCCGATCAAGGTCAAAGTAGTAGCGCTGCTGATCAAACCGAATCATTCTTACATTTGCCTGTATGTATTAAAGCTTTAAAAATAACTAAAACATTCTCTCCAGAAGTAAAACCTGGTGATGACCTAGAATATACATTGCATATCATAAACCACTTAGATTCTACGGTTTCTGCAGTTGTTGTTACAGATGAAATTCCTGAAGGCTGCATCTACAAAGATGGATCAGGTAGTGAAACTCCAGTAATTAATAATGGAATCATTTCATGGGAATTAAACAACTTGGCGCATGGTGATGAGGTGACATTAAAATACACAATAACTACAGATGGTGGGAAAAAATCAAATACCTTCTACTATGAAGGTTTTGAAGGTGATGAAGATGAAATTTCAGATAATTGGGCTGCTATTTCAGAAGGAAAAACTATAGATGGAAATGTATGGGAGCTTATTGAAGATTTTGAGTTGTCAAATAATGGCGATCGTTTCTTTTTTGTTTCCAATACTGAAAAACAACATGATGAAAGACTTATTTCTCTTAATGAAATTACGATTCAAGGAGACAATCCTCATTTAACATTTTCTCATAACTACGATACGGAGTCAACTGGAGATGCAGGATTGATTTACCTTTCAACTAATGAAGGAGATTCTTGGATCGATCTAGGCCCTTACATTACACATAATAAATATACTGGTCCAGTCAAATACGGAACTTTTGTACTTCCCTTTTTAAATGGTTTTTCTGGAAACAGCAATGGCTACATTACTAGTTATGTTGATTTAAGTGAATTTGTCGGTGAAAATGTGATCTTTAGATGGAGATTTGGTTCTGATGAAAACTTTGCGGAATATGGATGGTCTTTAGATGATGTTTTTCTTACTGACTTAAAAAATATAAAGGTGAGGCTTGTGTGACTTCTACTGAAACTGGTGCAATCTGTACTATGGGGGATTCTTTTGGAACTGCAATTATTCCTGCAACAATTTTATCTTCAAATGATATTTCAGATCAGGAGAATAACTTACAAATTCAAGTGTATCCAAATCCAGCTTCAAATAATTTGATAGTTAATATTCCAAGGAACAACTCAAAGAATACTAATATTTCCATCGTTTCTATTGAAGGAAAAGTAATCAAACAATTTAGTACTGCTAGTCATGAGAATATTAATATGAATATTGAAAATATTCCTGCTG
>CAMZLN010000280.1 GCA_947311465.1 uncultured Saprospiraceae bacterium | reverse complement strand
GTTTCTTGTGCTTTGCACAAGAAACCGCAAAGCGAAAGAAACGCACAAAGCACAAGAAACCGCAAAGCGAAAGAAACGTGCAAAGCACAAGAAACCGCAAAGCAAAAGAAACGTGCAAAGCACAAGAAACCGCAAAGCGAAAGAAACACGAAGCAGAAACGCACGAAGTGCAAGCAACGTGCAAAGCACAAGAAACGCGCAAAGCGCAAGAAACAAGAACATGAAATATAAACACCTACTCTTCGACGCAGACAATACCCTTTGGGACTTTGATAAATCTGAAGCATTCGCTTTAGAAAAATCTTTGTCATCTGCGGGCATAAATTACCCATCTAACTATCGAAATATCTATCGAAAGGTCAATCAAAAAGTTTGGAGAGCATTTGAAAAAGGAACGCTACCACAGGAGAGAATAAAGACCATTCGTATGGAACGTTTTCTCAAAAAAATTAATTCTGATGCCGATCCAATCTTAATTGCAGAATATTATAAAAACCATCTAAGTAGTACTGATTTTTTAGTGGATGGCGCACGTGAATTGATGATTGATTTACAATCCAAAGGATATCAAATGACATTGGTTACCAATGGTTTGGAAGATATTCAAAAAGCACGATTAAAGAATACTCAATTTGCATCTTATTTCAATGCTATCATTATTTCTGAAGAAATAGGGCTATCCAAACCACATGCTCCTTATTTTGAATATACTTTTGATCAAATTGGCAATCCTGACAAATCCGATGTTTTAATGATTGGAGATAGTCTCAACTCTGATATTCGTGGAGGAAATCAATTTGGTATTGATACTTGCTGGTTTAATCCTGAAAGAAAATACAATAATAACAAAATTAAACCTACATATTCCATAGGGAAACTGGATGAGTTGTATGGGATTATTGGTTGTGAGTTGTAAAATGGTTGTGGGTTGTGGGTTGAAAATAGTTATGGGTGAAGCTAAGACTAGAAGGCTCGACCTTAGGACAGACTCAGCCAATTTTGAAGCTAGTATAAAAAAAATGCCCACATCGATTTGATGCAGGCTTTTTCTTTTTGTAATTCGGTGTACGGTTGTAATCAGTTGTACGGTTTTTTAAAATAGGTTTTTGTAATACGGTTTTTGATGTTACGGTTTACAGGTTTAAATCGGTATTGGGTAATAATGTTATTTTACTTTGAATTTTTTTACTATTTTAACCCTTCACTTTAATACACGTAGATATTTGCCTGGAGGTTGGGTGAGAAATTGATTTTTTTTATTTTTTTCATTTTTTTTTATTAAAATATCTACAATCTGCTAATTATCAATGGTTTACCCTTGCAAGTAATTGTGTTTTTTTTTAATTATTTTATAAAATCTACTTTTCACGTCCCTTCTAAAAATTTCCGTTCTGATAATTTTCAAAAATAATTTTGTTAATACACAATAAAAATGATAATTTCACTTTGTATTTCAAAGTACTTTTAATTAAAACAAATTATCATGAAACTCAAACAACTTTTAGTACCTGGATTGGCATTATTATTCACAGATTTATTCTACAATCAATATTTAGGACTAAATTTGGTTATTTTTGAAATAATCCTTCTTGGATTTTTGATATTTTTCAAATCTTATGATTTTAGACAACAGTCGATTTCATCAATACTGTTTCTTGGCACGTTGATTAGTGGATTGTCTAGTATCATGGTGCATTCCAGTTTTTCGATTGTGATGAATCTCTTTTCCTATTTCCTACTTATTGGGTCTATTACGTCACCTGAATTACAATCGATGGTTTCCATTTTCATACAGGGAATCCATAATTTCGTTACAGGTATTAGACAATATCTAGACTCGTTAAATACACCCCAATCTTCTGGAAGAAAAAATGTTTTGCGGTGGTGGTCCATTGTAATTCTACCTTTGGTTATGGTTGGTATTTTTGCTATAATCTATTCAAAGGCTAGTCCTTATTTTGAAAAAATGATGACGACTCTACATCGCATTTTCGGAAATTGGTTTTATCATTTCTTAGAACAATTTAATTTTAGCTTGATTCTATTGTTCTTTCTTGGATTTACAATCACTGCTTTCACGTTTTTTCGTAAAAAAACGCAATCCATTATCTTTTCTGAATTAAAACATGGAAATAATCTCAAAAGAAAAAAACAAAAATATATCCATGGACGCAGTATAATGGGATTGAAAAAAGAATATCAATCAGGAATTTTTCTTTTTGGAACGTTAAATTTTCTCCTTTTTATTGTCAATAGCTTGGATATCTATTGGGTTTGGTTTCGATTTTCTAAAAACGATCACTTTTTAAAGCAATTTGTACATGAAGGAACTTATCTATTGATATTGTCAATATTGATTTCTGTTGGGTTAGTTTTGTATCTTTTTAGTGCTAATCTAAATTTTTACAAAAAAAATCGTCCGCTTAAAATGTTAGCGTATGTCTGGTTGGCTCAAAATGCTCTTTTGGCTATTTCTATAGGTGTTAGGAATTATAGATATATCCAATATTTTGGAATTGCTCATAAACGAATTGGACTGATTTTCTTTTTATTTTTGACATTGATTGGACTGTATTTAGTTTATATTAAGGTTGCAAAAGTAAAAACCTATAAATTTATTGAAAGAAAATTTTCATTAAATGTTTATATTGCATTGATTATGATTTCCTTGCTTAATTGGGATAATTGTATCGCAAAATACAATATGAATCATTACGAAACCGCGGTTTTAGATTTAAATTTTATGAAAAAATTGAATGATCATGCACTACCCTATCTTTCTATTTCTGAAAATGAACGAAGTCTAATTCTCGAAAGCCAATTGAAATTATTAGGTAATGACGAGCAATTTACTTTGAAATTTGATAGATATATAGAGTATTTGGATAATCGGCGTACAGATTTCTTAGAAAAATATCCGAAAAAAAACTGGTTGGGATGGAATTGGACAGATGATAATGCTTTTCAAAAGTTAAACCATTAAGTAAATTGGAATAAAAATAACTAAGTCACCACTTCGATGACTTAGTTACTGACAAACATTTCCATTTTATACTACAAATATAAAACTTTATGTTTTAATTGTCAAGTTTTTGAAATAAAAAGTTTTTATTCAGTCCACGGAAGCTCATAATCTTGTGCAACTACAGTATCTTGACCTACATGATGTACCCAATCTATCAACTGTGGCAAATAATTATAAAAATTATATTCTAAATCTAGTTTGAAATACGTAATAACTTTTTCATTTGAAATCTGATGGTTACATAAAAAATATTTCATTGCAGTAGTGTTTAAATTGGATTTGGGAAATAATCGTCCCAAACCATATATCACAGATTCGGGAATTACGATTTTGAAACAACCTTTTTGCCTTATACGCTTTACCAATAAACTGACAATCTTATCTAATCGATAAGTGAAATTATCGCAAACATTAAATATTTCAAAATCATACACAGCATCATCCATTACTTTTGAAGTAATATCCATCAAATTATGGATATTGGTAAGCGAAATTTTATACTTCAACTTTCCAGGTAAAATCAGTGAATTGAATTTCTGTAATTGTAAAATTCTTGGTAAAAGCACTCTATCTCCAATACCATAAATGGCTCTTGGACGAAGAATCGTTATTTTCGTTCCTTGCCCCATTTGACCGCTTAAATACTCATCTGCTTTTAGTTTAGAAAGTCCATAATTAGACAATAAACCTTTATCAATAGCATCTTGCTCCGAATGTATTTGGCTATTGGGCGGATACACTGATGCAGAAGAAATTTGAATAAAATGATCCACATCTACTGCTTCAAAAATTCGTTTTGTTCCTTCATAATTCGATCGCATAAGTATATCCAAACCTAATTTATCCGATGCCAAGCCTGCACAATGGAGCATTACTTTACCTTTCAATTTAGGAATGCTATCTAATAAATCAATACTCAAATAATCGCCATATTTAAGCAATTCCTTGGGAGGATGCACCTTTCGACTCAGCCCTAAAACTTTATATCCTAAATTTGAAAAATATCGCATATAATTGGAACCTACAAATCCTGTAACTCCTGAAATAATGATATCATACATATTCTTTCTGCTTTATGATGTCTTTTAATCTATTTAGATCTCTCTTTTGTTGCCTTCCCTTTCTTGGAATTTTCATAAATAAAATATAATCTGGAAAAACATCCGAATCTATCGAATATGGTCCGCTTTTTAGATATCGTCTCAATGCTGATTCCTGAATATTTCCATTTCTCTCAATGATTAAATAAACATCTTCATCATGTTTTTCATCATTGTAAATGCCAATTAAACATGCTTCTTGTACACCTGGAATACTTGAAATGGTACTTTCATACAAGGCGGGATAAATATTTTTACTCCGCCTAATTATCATGTTTTTCTTACGGCCTTTCATCACTAAATTTCCAGATTCATCTTGTAAGAGCAAATCTCCAGTCGAATGAAAATTATCTCCATTTTTTAAATGAAAATACCTAGTAAAACTCAATTTTGATTGAATATTCAATTCTCCTTCTTGATCAAAAAAATAATTCATTGTTTCCAAGGGTTTTCCTAATAAATCTCCATCCTTATCGTAATTAATTTTCTCATCACCATCTACTGTAGCTACAACCAAGTGCTCTGTCATTCCATACAAACAAGTTATTTTTGCGGATGTGAATTTTCTCAATTCTATTAAAAAAGGTCGTAAAACTGGAGCAGAGCCTAACACTAAATGAGTCAATGATTTTGGAAAAACTCTATTATTTGATTTACAATATTCCATCAATTCTAAATATTCAGCAGGTGGTCCAAATAATGTTGTAATATGCTTGGATTCAATAAATTCAAATTTTCGTTGACTTGACCAATTTTCTTTCCAAAAATAAGTCGTCAATCCATTAAACATACCTAAAAGGGCAAAATGCGGTAAATGAGTCACCAAACTATCACCTTTCTTTGCGTCAATCAAAGAAGCAATGGTTTTCAAACTCTCAAATAAACTTTGGTTGGTATGAACTACAGCTTTGGGCTCTGCAATCGTACCTGATGTATAAACAACCACCAACTCATTTACTTCATCTGTTGCAGACAATTCTCTAAATTTGTAATCTAATTTTAATCGTTTATGCTTTTGAAAAAGGGGTAACTTAAGTCCCGTTGAAAAAATTTGATACGATTTTGAATATGGAATATAAAAGGCGTTTTTTACTAGCCTTTTATACAAAAATCGTAAAATTGGATATTCTTGAAGTAATAATATTCTACTATCTATGAATGCCCATTTAGGCTCAAATTGCTTGATTTTTGCTTGATATAAAGCAAATCCCATATGCGGATCGACCAAAGCAATTTTTACTCGTAAAGTAATGAGCGCCATGAATAAAATCAAAAACTCCTCACCTCCTTCACATGCAAACAAAACCTTATCACCTTTTTTTAACCCCTTATTATTAAGATGATTTGCCAAAGCAATACTTTTTAAATATAAATCCCTCGCAAATAATTTATTTTTACCATCCTTACATATCAAATGGTCTTTTGGTAAGTTGGATATAATCTCTAAAAATTCTGATTGATACAACATAACTACAATCTTATGATTTGAACAGAAAGATTAACTCCAGCCGCAAGCCCCAATAACATAACTGTATCTCCTGCTTTCGCCATCTTACTTTTTAAGGCATGATGAAAAGCAATAGGAACAGAACTTGCGGCTGTATTTCCGTATAAATGAAAAGTTTGTACAATCTTATCCAAACTGACTTTAACTCCCTTCGCCAAACTTTGATACGTCGATTTGGAAACTTGATGCGTACATATCAGCTTAATTTCATCCATACTCATTTGTGCTTCATGAAGGCATTCTTGTACGAAATCAGGAACAATCTTACCAAAAATATTTTTCAAGCCAAAGGTATCTCCACTAAAGAAAAGTTTGGATGAATCTGCGGGAAACATAGAACCACCACCTGGTATTTGGCACAAATTCCAATGCTTTCCAAGGGATAATTGTCTTTGAAAGATAATCCCCTTGTCATCGGTAGTTTGTCCAAGTAATAATGCAACTCCTGCATCTCCAAAAGAAAACGAAGCAAAATGTGATTTAACATTTTTTTTGTTCAATCCATGATATCGAATACTATCACTTGGCTTTTCACCACTTACAATCAAGACATTTTTATAAACATTTTGCATCATCAAAGCAGAGGCTACTTGAATGGCATTCACAACACTATTACAAGCATTTTTCAAATCAAATGCAGCACATGTGATTCCTAATTTGGATTGAACAATATTAACCGTTGCTGGCTCAATTAAATCTCCCGAAGCTGCTGCAAATATTAAAAGATCAATTTTTAAATCTGGATTTCTTTCCAAAATTTTCTTTGCCGCATTGACCGCCATATCAGAAACTTGCTCATCCTTATTTGCATAATAACGAATATCACTCCCCATACTCATTTCCAATAATTTGGCAGAAATCTTAAGTCCGCCATCCTCCGTCATTTTCTGAACATCTTGATTAGAAACAGCTCTTTTTGGCAAATAAATATCTATGTCTTTTATGATTATATTTTTCATGATTCTCATTTTAAAATATCGTTAAGCTATTCAATAAAAAATTATTTATTTGAATTTTGCATTCAATATCAATTTCCAAAACGGTTTCGTAATGAGATTAAAACCATTAAAATCATCTACAAACTTCATTAAATCTCCCAGCATTTTCGCTCCAAATTTCTTTTTCAACTGTCTTTTGGCTGCTTTTGCATATTTCTTTGGATTTTCAATACCTATTTTTTCAAAATTTTCTACCCTAACATACATTGATCTCATAAATAAAATACTCGTTGCAACCAACAGACTATAGGTTGTTCGTTTGAAAAAACTGGCATTATCCAAATAATGTTTTAACCACAATTTAGTATAGTAAATATGCCGACCTTCTTCAATATGATGCAATTCGGATACTTTTCTAATGGGTAAAAACACATTTTCATCTTTTCTCAATACATCTCCATATATGTCTGTCACAAGTTCAATAGCAACAACAGATAAGAACAAATAAGATTTAGGTAAAAATTTCACATGTAATTTGGAAAGGATATTATGAAACCATGTCGATTTCACTGGCTCTGCTCCTATCAACCGAATTGCCCTTCCAAACATATCTTGATGGCGAAACTCTTCAATTAACTCCTTTACCAAATACTGATATTCAATACTGGTAGGATCTAATTTTAGTAACCTACGATTAAAAATCATACATGCCATACCTTCTGACCATGCATATGATCTCATGACTTGAGCCAATTCATAGCGTCCCAATTCTTTAATTTCTTGTGATGTCAATGTATCAAAAAGTGGGTGTCCTTGTAAAGAAATAATATGGTTTGGCATATAAATACTCTCTTTCACATCAGTTTCCCATGGAATATATTCATCTGGAATAAGTGCATGGCTATCACTCAACTTGATTAGCCGCTCTATTTTTGAAATGTCTTCTAATTTGAATTTTGATATTGTCATAATTTTGCATTTTGATTTGAATGCAAGTTATGGCGAGAAATTCGGTGATATTTCGCTGATTTTCAAGAATACACATATTTATTTCGCTAATATCAATAATACTTTCTCAAATTCTACCCACGCTCATCCACCCACCTCGTCATCCGAAACACAAACGGAATAGCAAATATAGACAACACTGCCGCAATCTTAAAGGACATCTCCAACCCAATAAAATCACTCAACGTACCTATCATCAAGGTAGTAATCGAACTCAAAACAAATCCTAAACTCATAAAAACACCATTCACAAATGCGGGATGAGCTGATTTGATATTATTAACCATTGCAAGCATAACTGGTCCTGGCGACAGCATAAAAAACCCAAGCAATAACATCACAGGAATAACCATAACTCCTTCTACCAAAAACAACAATCCCATCAATAGTGGCGTCATAACGGAAATAATAAGCAAGACTTTTCGGGTACCGAGATAATCTGATAGTGTACCAGAAACAAGAACGCCAACCGCTCCTGCGAGTTGCAATGCTACCAAGGCACTATTCACAAACCATAAACTTCCTCCTTTTTCACTTAAATATATAGTCACAAAGGTAGTCATTGTAGATTTGGCGATATTTCTAAAAAATACAAACCCTGCTAATACAAGGAAAAAAGGTGCTAGCTCTTTGAAAGTAGCTTTCAAATCTGACACGGAGGGTTTTTCCGAAATTTTGTCTTTTATAGGGCGTTTCCGAAAGGCTAAAAATAATATAAAGGATGCCATTAGTCCAAATGGAATTAATCTCCAAGTTCCCGACAAGCCCCACCATGTAACTGCTGCGGTTATCAATAAAGGTCCGATAGTCCGTCCACCTTCTCCCCCCAACATAAATATACTCATGGCTTTTCCTGTACGTTCTGCCGAAAGGGTTTTGACTACTACGGGAGCGGGTGTATGGAAGAATGTAGAACTAATTCCCATCACAAAAAGTAGGATTGCCAACATCAAAAAATTGGGAGACATCCCCAACAAACTCATCAATATCGTGGTCAAAGCTGGTGATACAATAATGAATATTCGTACATCATATCGATCTGCAACTACTCCGACTACGGGATTAAAAAGAGATGGTATTTTTTGAATCACCATCAATAAGCCTATCAATGAATTGCTCAGACCTAGCTTTTCTTTTAGTATGGGTAGAATGGGCACAAAAAAGGAAGCAGACATGTCATGTATGAAATGGGATAGGGAGATGAGTGTGATGAATCCCCATTGAAATTTTTGATTTTCTTTCATAATTGCTTCCTTTAGACAAGGATGAACAATAGATTAAGAGTAAAGTTTATTATCGATTGTTTTTGTTGTTTTATTTTCATTTTTTGAATGGTATTGAAGAAATAAAATAAGTTACTAGAAATAAATATCATAATACTATGATTTTTTTTGTAATATGGCATATCATTTTCACAATCAAAAATAACAATACCTTGGTTTATCGATTTTTTGCCTTGGTATGACGATATAATTTGTAATACATCTTACTTTACTTCATATTTGATGTATCAATTAAAGGTAATCAAAGTAGTACTTGGACATGAGTCCTAGAACTAATTTAAGTTATTAAAATCTAAAATTATGATAGATATATTAATGTGGATTTCGATTGTAACTGGAGGCATTTTGGTTTTGATGTTGATTTTGTCAATAGTTGGAGGATTAGACTTCGATATGGATTTTGACTTCAATACGGACGCCGACACAGATGTTGGTCATGGAGGGCTGGGTGTCTTTAAAGGGGCGTTGGCATTTGTATCCATAGCTACGTGGGTCGCCAAAATTGTATTAGTCTCAGGTTTTAATCTGTATTTGGTTTTATTGATATCATTATCATCTGGAGCTTTAGCAGTCTTAATTATTGGATTATTATTGCAGCAATTATTGAAAATTGAAACGAACACCAATTGGCATCCAGAAAATGCAGCTTATAAAATAGGTAAAGTCTATCTTAAAATCCCGCAAAATGGTTTTGGAATCATTCATGTGAAAATTAATGGCGCCAATAGAGAATTAAAGGCAACAACGGAAGAAATGGATATAAAAACAGGTGAAATGATAATTATCGAAGAATATAAAAATGGTATAGCCAAAGTGGTTTTGGCAAAGAATGAAAAAAAAGCATCGAAATAACAAAACATTATTTAACGAAATAAAATTT
>CAMZLN010000279.1 GCA_947311465.1 uncultured Saprospiraceae bacterium | reverse complement strand
ATTGAAGAAGGAAGAAAAGAAGGAAGAAAAGAAGAAAGAATTCGAAAAAATATTGCTGCCATCAAAAAAATGATTGAAAAAGGTTTTGGCAATCAAACCATTTCTGAAATACAAGATGTCTCTATTGAATTTATTGAAAAAATAAGATTAGAAATCAAATAATCCCATTTAGTGATTGGATACAACTTATTAAAATCCAACCACTATTTACTGAAAAATTGCTCATATTCAAAGTTTAGACTACCTTTGCCGTTCTAATACGAATTTGGTGATAATATGTCTGAAAAATAAACTAATTTATATTTCAGAAATATTATCACCAAAATCCTATAAAAAACGAATCTATACTATGCGGCTCTACACCAATCTTGTTTCAGGAGTAACTTCTACCCTTTCCGATATTTTTCAAAATAAAGAATATGCCGACAAAGCAGTTCAAAAACTCCTAAAATCAAATAATAAATGGGGATCTAGAGATCGAAGATTCTTAGCAGAGTCTATTTATGAAATCGTCAGATGGTATCGTTTATATTATGAAATACTTGGACAAATACCAGATTCCAAAACAGATTGGTATAAAATGTTTGGTATATATTGGATTTTGAAAGGAGAAACTCTTCCTGATTGGGATGAATTTCAAAATATGGATCAAAAAGAAATTTTAGAAAAATTTCAAAATATTGATCGACTAGAAATCAAAGCATCTATTCCCGATTGGCTCAATGAATTGGGAGAGAAAGAACTAAAAAAAAACTGGAAATTAACTATTTTATCTTTGAATGAAAGAGCATCTACAGTATTAAGAGTTAATACCTTGAAAACTTCACAGTCAGAAGCAATAAAAGCATTGGAAAAAGAAAATATACAAACAACTATTTTTGGCGAATCTGCATTAATACTCACGGAAAGAAAAAATATTGTACATACAAAAGCTTTCAGAAATGGATATTTTGAAGTACAAGATGCTTCATCTCAGGAAGTAGCACTTTTTTCAGAAATAAAACCTGGATTAACTGTTGTGGATGCATGTGCAGGCGCAGGGGGAAAGACTTTACACATAGCTGCTTTAATGCAAAACAAAGGGAAATTGATTGCTGCTGATATTTTTGGCTGGAAATTAAAAGAATTAGAGAAAAGAGCCAAAAGAGCTGGTGCATCTATCATCAGAACTAAAACCTTACACAATGACCAAATTTTTAAAGATCTTTATGAAACAGCTGACCGAGTCATTTTAGATGCTCCTTGTTCTGGTTTGGGCGTATTGCGAAGAAATCCCGATTCTAAATGGAAATTATCACCCGAATCCATTGAAAAAGTCAAACAAACTCAAAAAGAAATTCTTGACAATTATAGTCCCATTACAAAAAAAGGCGGATTACTAATCTATGTTACTTGTAGCATTTTACCTTCAGAAAATCAAGAGCAAGTTCAAGCCTTTTTGAATAGAAATGATAATTTTGAATTGGTTGATGAAAAGACGCTATTACCACAAACCTTTGGATATGATGGGTTTTATATGGCGAAGATGAAGAGGAAATAACTTTACTAAGTAACAAACGTGTAACCAGTAAGAAATTAATTTGTCCTTGGATAGGAATTTACAATTTTCATGGAATTTATTAAAACAAAAACAGAATGGCATTTATTATTTTTTGAATTATCTTTACAATAGAGCTTTCTATGAACAAAAGTTTTTTTTTGATACATATTTTTAACCCAACTTGAAAATAGCCTGTCATAAAGCATTGCATTTCAATAGGTTACGGTTATCGTTTTTACATTTGGGTCACTACTTTTGTTTTTCTTATATAAGGTCTTGATTTATATTTCATAGTTTCAAAGACTGTTTATTGATATTGGTTAATCTATAATAAGTGTATGATTTTAACTTGTTTTTATCTTTCTTGAATACGGCTCTAGTAAATTGCCAATTCTATTGGCGTGTTAAGTGTTTTTGTGTTAATGAATAAGTAGTCGGGAATTCAGGCAAAATCAGCGTTTGGACTTCAAAAAAGTAGATTATGGGGAACAAATTGTAGTACAAAGATGAAGTACACACCCAACGTAGCATCTTCCCATGCCACATATTTTACCATCTTTCTTTACCCCATGATTCCCTCAAGAACGAAACATTTTATTATCTTAGCCATTATTTTCATCAATTATATTCAAAATGAAAAGTTTATTACTAAATCTACTAATTCCTTTTTTCTTATTAACAACGGTTAAAGCTACTTCGCCTAATTGGGGACAAACAGGACATCGAGTCGTAGGCGCAATAGCCCAAGAACATCTCAGTTGTAAAGCAAAACGAAAAATCAAGAAATTATTGGGTGGACAAAGTTTGGCTTTCATTTCCACTTATGCAGATGAAATCAAATCTGACAAGAAATATAAATCATTTAGTCCTTGGCATTATGTAAATGTTCCTTTTGGACAAACTTACCATGATTGTGAAAAAAGTAAAAAAGGAGATTTGGTAACAGGAATTGCAAAATGTAAGGAAATTATCCTAAACGAAAAAGCATCAAATGCAGATAAGGTTTTTCATTTAAAGATGTTGGTACATTTAATAGGTGATTTGCATCAACCATTGCACAACGGAAGAAAAGAAGACAAGGGAGGAAATACAATTCAAGTACAATGGTTTGGAAAAGGAACAAATTTGCACCGAGTTTGGGATAGCAATATGATTGATCAATATGGGATGACTTACACTGAATTGGCTGCCAATGCGAAGCGATTGACCAAGGAAGAGATTAAGAATATCCAAAAAGGAAATGTAGTGAGCTGGGTTGAAGAAACTCGATTAATTGCTAAGAAAGTATATGAATCAGCGGCAGTTGGTGAGAAATTGAAATACCGATACATGTACGATCATTTTGGAACGGTAAGAGAGCAATTACAAAAAGCGGGATTACGACTGGCGAAAGAGTTGAACGAGTTGTTTAGTTAAGGATTTTTCAATAATTTAATTTTCACAGTACCTAAGAATAAAAATGAGTCGAATTATCATACAATTCGGCTCATTTTATTTTGGACAACTTTATCTATCATATTGCCACAACTTCATTTCTTCAATAATCTTTATCAGTTTTTCTGCATATCTTTTATCTGTTGCATATCCAGCATTTTTCAAGCCATACGCCCAGTTTTTATAATCCCTTGCTCCAAATCGGTGAATGGGTTTGTATCTTTTGTTTTGCAATAATTTGCTATGAGCACGATAGCTTTCCCAATTACTTTTATAAATTCTGAAAAAATCCTTGTGAGAATCATCCGTGTGATTACTACAATGACCTTTTTTACAAGATTTAGAAAAGCATTTCATCCCAAAGTGATTATGATTTCGTTTTGCCAAAGAGCTAAACCCCGCATCACTTTCCAAGAGACCTTGGGCTAGGGTAATACTAGCAGGAATTCCAAATTTTTGCATTTCTGAAGTTGCTATTGATTTAAATTGATTGACATATTTATCGCAATTATATTTTTTTGTATCTAAAGTTGATTTTTGATCAGCATATTTCTGGTACAAACTAGGTTGTAGTAAGACTGAAATATTTGCAAATTTAGAAGCATCTAAATTATTTCTTGAAACCACAATGATTTCAGGAGCCATTATTTCTTCTTGAATAGGAGTTTCTGTTGTCATTTGTGCAACATTGAGCTGAGCAGGTGCACTTGCTTGCATTGTAGAAGTAAAAATTTCTTTTTTATCTGTTTTGTCCTTTGGAGCCATCAAATATATTTCAAATTTGATATCTTTTTTGACAATTAAAAAAAGCAAAAGGATAATTGCTGATAATTTTATCCAATTTTGCTTTGCCCAGAAAAGAGCTTGAGATAAATAATTAAGTTTGTTTTGAGTAATGAGTTCAAATTTCATAAGCTAGGTGTTTTTATTAAGTATTTGTAATTGCCTATGCAGAAAATTTTGGTGTTAATCAGTTTCTAAAGGCATTGTAAAGATTCTATCTAATACAATGCAAATATAAAACAAAAAGTTTCAATAAAAAGAAAAAAATTAAAACAAAATGTTTTTTATTTTTTCGTTTTTATTGAAACTACCTATGAATTGGATTTAAAAAATGAGATATTAAACAAATTATTGAGCTCTATTTTGAATGTCATCACTTCATAATGCCTTGATTTTGTAGAGATTTTGTGATTTCCAAATGTGTATCCCACATTTATTTTTAAGGATTTAGAATCATAATAATTATTAAAAGTTGAGCAAGACGAGTCATTTACAACTTCGTTAGGCAGTAGTTGAGTCCTCCGCAGTTGGTTTTTCGGCTATGTTTTCTTGTTTTTTAGGATAATAATGATATTGTCCATAAATATTTATGCGAAATTTCTACTGATTATCAATGACTTACAGATACGTGTTCTACGTTTTTTATCAAAAATCCTTGTTTCTTGCAATTATTAAACTTATCTTTGCACTCGCTTCGGAAAAATGAAGCTTTTTTATTATTTTGAATTAAATTTTTTATTTGTGAATACATTAAGTTATAAAACAAAATCAGCCAATAAGCAAACTGTAGAAAGATGTTGGTACATCGTAGATGCAGAAGGTGAAACAGTAGGCCGATTGGCTTCGAAAATAGCTCACGTACTAAGAGGAAAGCATAAGCCATCTTATACACCTCACGTAGATACAGGAGATTTTGTAATCATAATCAATGCTGATAAGGTAAGATTTACTGGAGCAAAATGGGATAAGAAAGAGTATATCACATTTACTGGTTATCCTGGTGGACAAAGAAGACGAACGGCAAAAGAGCAATTGGTTAAAAAGCCAACAGAAATTATGAGACATGCTGTTTATGGTATGCTTCCTAAAAACACCTTAGGTACTGCAATGCTTAGAAAATTGCATATTTATACGGGAGCTGAGCACCCACATGCTGCTCAACAACCAAAGGAGTTTAATTTTTAATATTCTTTGAAATCATCTTATGGAGTTTTTACTTTTTATGAGAATGATTTAACAAAGAAGCCTTTTAAATAAAAAGAATAAATAATTATATATGGAAATGATTAACACAATAGGGAGAAGAAAAGCATCAGTTGCTAGAATTTACCTTACAAAGGGTGATGGTACAATCACTATCAACGGAAAAACTGTTGAAGAGTACTTCCCGCAAATTCACATCCAATCTACTGTTACTGAGCCATTCGATGCGATTGAAATCGAAAAGAATGAATTTAGTATCAAGGTAAATGTAAAAGGGGGTGGTTTTAAAGGTCAATCTGAAGCAATAAGAATGGCTATTTCTCGGGCATTGGTTAAGATGAATGAAGATTTCAGAGTACCATTGAAATCTAAGAAATTCTTGAGAAGAGATGCAAGAGTTGTAGAACGTAAGAAGTTTGGACAACCAAAAGCGAGAAAGCAATTCCAATTCTCAAAACGTTAATATTTGTTTGTACAAATTATTTCTTAAAATTATTAAAATTAGACAATGAAGTCACCTACATATAAAGAATTACTAGATTCAGGAGTACATTTCGGTCATTTGAAAAGAAAATGGAATCCTAAGATGCAACCTTATATCTTCATGGAAAGAAAAGGATTGCATATCATCGATCTTAATAAAACATTAAGCTCTTTAGAAATAGCATGTAAAGCTGCGAAGGAATTGGCAAAGCAAGGCAAAAAGATTCTTTTTGTTGCTACAAAGAAGCAAGCGAAAGATTTTGTTGCTACGTCAGCAAGAAGTGTTGCTATGCCTTACGTAACTGAAAGATGGTTAGGGGGAATGATGACCAACTTTTCAACAATCAAGAAGTCTATCAAGAAGATGAATCAGATTGATAAGATGTTAACTGATACTACCGCTAGTAGTATTACTAAGAAGGAAAGATTGATGTTGAGTAGAGAAAAAGCTAAATTAGAAAGAGTATTGGGTGGTATCGCTGGTATCAATCGTATTCCTCACGCAATGTTTATCATTGATATTGAGCACGAACATATTGCATTGAAAGAAGCACACAAATTGGGTGTTCAAACTTTTGCAATGGTAGATACAAATGCAGATCCGAATACAGTTGATTTTGCAATTCCATCAAATGACGATGCTTCAAAAGCAATTACTATTATTACTAAAGCATTTACAGCTGCTATTCAAGAAGGTCTTGATGAAAGAAGAATTGAAAAAGATAAGCAACAACAAGCTGCTAAAGTATAATTGAAGAAACCATATTAGGCAAGTTATTTGTATTAGTAAAATTGACAATTAACTTAAATAAAAAAAATAATAAAAATGAGTGTAGTAAAAATTTCAGCTGCAGACGTAAAAAAATTACGTGATCTAACAGGAGCAGGTATGATGGATTGTAAAAAAGCTTTGAGTGAAGCGGAAGGTAATCCAGAAAAAGCTATTGAAATCTTACGTAAGAAAGGTCAAAAGCTTTCAGCCAAAAGAGCTAATCGTGATACGAAAGAAGGTACCGTAATTGCTATTACTACTGATGATAAAACTAGAGGAGTAATCGTTAAATTGGGTTGTGAAACTGATTTCGTTTCTAAAAACGAAGCATTTGTTGAAATGACTAAGAAGTTTGCTCAAATTGCTTTGGATAATTTCCCTGCTGATTTAGATGCTTTCAATGCATTACCGTTTGATGATATCACTGTAGGTGAAAAAGTAATCGAGCAAGTAGGGGTGATAGGTGAGAAGTTAAGCCTTACTTACGCTAAATTGGAAGCTAATATGGTAGCTCCTTATATACACATGGGTAATAAAGCTGGTGTATTGGTAGGATTGAGTGAAGCTAGTGATGCATTATATACTGCGGGTAGAGATGTAGCTATGCAAGTGGCAGCAATGAGCCCAGTAGCTTTAGATAAAGATGGTGTAGATCAATCTGTAATCGATAAGGAAATCGAAATCGGAATGGATCAAGCAAGGCAAGAAGGAAAGCCAGAAGCTATCCTTGAAAAAATTGCGATGGGTAAACTAAATAAATTCTTTAGAGAAAATACTTTAGTTAATCAATCTTTTGTAAAAGACAACAAAGTGAGTGTTGGAGATTATATCAACTCGGTTCAGAAAGGAACTAAGATAACAGATTTCAAGCATGTCACGTTAGGATAAAATTTTTATTAAGCGAATCATTTATTTGATTCGCTTTTTTTTTGATTTTTTTAACATGAATTTTTAAATTCAGTTTTGAACACTATAAATTAATAAAAAATGTCTAGACCAGTTTTCAAAAGAGTACTTTTAAAACTAAGCGGAGAATCATTGATGGGTGATCAACAGTTTGGTATCGATCCTAAAATGTTGGTGCTTTACGCAAATCAAGTGAAAGAGTTGGTTGATGAGGGCGTTGAGGTCGCTATCGTTATTGGTGGTGGAAATATTTTTAGGGGACTTCAAGCAAGTGGAGCTGGAATTGAAAGAGTGACTGGGGATTATATGGGAATGATGGCAACGGTAATCAATGGTATGGCAATCCAAAGTGCTTTTGAAAAAGCTGGATTGTTTACTAGATTAATATCAGCCATCGAAATGAAAGCTATTGCAGAACCTTATATTCGAAGAAAAGCCATTCGTCATTTAGAGAAAGGAAGAGTCGTGATTTTTTCTGCAGGTACTGGAAGTCCGTATTTTACGACAGATTCTGCTGCCGCACTTCGTGCAAACGAAATTTGTGCAGATGTAATTCTAAAAGGGACACGTGTAGATGGTATCTATTCAGCTGATCCAGAAAAAGATCCTTCTGCAACAAAATTTGATAAAATTTCTTTTTCCAAAGTAATTAGCTTGGGTCTAAACGTTATGGATATGACAGCTTTCACGCTTTGTAAAGAAAATAATCTTCCAATTATCGTATTTGATATCAACAAGAAAGAAAATTTAATGAGAATCATTAGAGGGGAAAATGTGGGTACTTTGGTGGAAGTGTAGCAGTTTTTAACTACATTTGCATAAATTTTATTGACTTTTATGAAAAAATGGGTAGTTAAGGCAGTTGTACAGAAGGGGATTTCTATTTTCCCTAATAGAGAAAAAGTGAATTATTTTTTTCAAAAGCACGTTACCAAAGGCGCCATTTTAAATGATGACTATTTTGAGCTTAAATTGGTGCATGCTAAAGATCATATTCAATATTTTGAAAAATATAAAGGAGATGAACTTCAATCAAAAAATGTACTTGAATTAGGTACGGGTTGGTTTCCAATTATTCCAATTTCTCTCTTTTTAACGGGGTTTGATCGTATCGTTTCTGTGGATACACAAAAATGGTTGTCAAAGCAAAAAATAATGGATGCTCTATTAAGATTTAGAACATGGAAAGAAAATGGGAAATTAAAGTCTTATCTACAAATCGACCCTGATCGATGGGAAGTCATAAAACATATAATAGATACGGATCATTTATCCTTAGATGATATTTGTAAGAAGATGAATTTCAGTTTTCTTATTGAAGATGCTAGGAATTTGCCTTTTGAGCAGCGTAGTTTTGATTTAATATGCTCTAATAATACATTTGAGCATATTCCTGAATCCATTTTGAAAGATATTTTAAAAGAATTTAAACGACTAGTAAAAAATGATGGAGTGATGAGTCATTTTATTGATTTGAGTGACCATTTTGCTCACTTTGATAAATCAATTAACATTTATAATTTCCTTAGATTTAGTCCAACGGAATGGAAATGGATAGACAATTCTATTCAACCACAAAATCGTCTAAGGTTTTGTGATTATGAAAAAATGTATATACAATTGGGCATTGAGTACACCAAAGAACAAGTTAGGCCAGGTAGCTTGGAAGAGTTAGAAGCTATAAAAATTCATAAAGATTTTGAAGGTTACACCAAAAGTGAATTGGCTGTAAGTCATGGGTATTTTATTTCTTAAATGAAATGAAATACATTTGATCTAAGTAGGTGGACATATGTTTTTATGTTTATATTTTTAAATAGATTTTGTTCAAATCGAGGCATAAAACGAAGGCATAGTCCTTTTCTGTCAAGGCTTTATAACGAAGAGTTGGGCAAAATATATTAAAAAAATATATGGAAATACATGTGTCTAGCTGCTTAAGTAGGTGGACATATGTTTTTATGTTTATATTTTTAGATAGATTTTGTTCAAATCGAAGGAAAAAGCACAGTATCTTAACTTCATCGGTCTATCTTCTTGGTTTGTACTTCGAGCTATTCAATATTTTCTGAGCATCTTTCTCATCAATCAATTGCTCCATAGTCTTATTTGGATTTCGCTTCATATACATATTTACAATACGCCACCCCATCCAATTGGCGACTCTACCAGGCGCATTATCAGGCATTCCAGGAGGAGCCTTCGGACTTGGATTGATCAGTTTTGCAATTTTTTTAGCATTTGTTTCATACAATAGATCTTCCGCTAAAAAATGTGCCCATGTCTGTTTTTCATTCGTATTTACCCAGTCCATTTGGGCTTTTGTGTATTCTAGTTTGATACTATCAGGAGTATGTGGCATCAAGTGATCCAAAATGTAGAGTTTCTTTCCATTGTGAATCATTTGATCCAATAGTCGATTGCCTTTGGCTACTCCAACTAAATCATCAATTGTGGCGTCTAGCGTTTTTTTGACAAGATGTTCTTTATTAAAAGTACGGGTCAAATAATTTGAAAAGGCTGTATTTTGCGGGTCGATTTGAGCGTATGGATAGTTTGAACCTAGAAACATGTCCAAACTGATACCGATGCCATCTCTATCATTGTCATCGAAAAGAAAGGTTTGGTATCCATATTCTGAAATCAAAGTGTAAATATTAGGCACATCATTTTTGGGGAAATAATATTTATAGTATTTATAAGCTGAAGTTAACTGAGTTTGAATATCATCCATATTGGAAAAAACAATATTACAAGTATCTACCAATTTTTGAATGGGTTTGAACGTGATAAGTCCTTTTACATTTTTCAGGAACGCAGAATCACTATTTATTCCACGTTTCAAGGGCAGAATACGAGTGAAAAACAATTCAGAAAAAGCTGGATATTTTTGAGTCAATTGTTGGATTCCTTCTTCTACATGATTGCTGTCAATTGCGAATAGATCTTGTTCAAATCTGTTTATATGTATCTGGATATCAATGTTTGATGTATCAGGAACTTTTCTTTCATTTTCGCAAGATTGAAAAGAAAAAATGAATAAAAGGGCAATTGGAACAAATAATAATAAGTTTTTCATAAAGATTTATCTATATTTCAATGGGAATAGCAACACTTTAATTTTTCAAACGTTTACAAAAAGTAAATAAATATATCCTACAACCATTTTCAAACGTGCAAAATTAAGGATATATTTCAAACTTTGATTAATCTTATTAAATAATAATATCAATGAAAAAGAATATCAGAATTTTTAGTTTTTTATTTTTACTTGCAACAATGAGTTTAAATGCTCAAACAGATTTTAAATTTGGATTTCAAGCAAGTCCAAGTTTTTCTTGGATGAGTTCTTCGGATAATAAAATCAATTCAAGTGGAACCAATTTAGGAATGAAATTTGGTCTTGTTGCAGAATATTACTTTGCACCCAATTATGGAGTTACTAGTGGAATAGGATTTGCTTTCAATCAAGGCGGAACTCTATTGCATGATTTGGGTGGTGATTTTTGGAAAGAGTCAGATTTGAGTAATACTGATTTTCATGATTTACCAGCAGGTGTAAAAATGAAGTACAATTTACAATATATTGAAATTCCAATCGCAATGAAGATGAGAACTAGTGAGTTTGGCTATTTACGATATTTTATGGAATTACCTATTTTGACTATTGGTATTTTGACTCAAGCGAGAGGGAATATTGATGGACAAGGAAGAATGGCAGAAAAAGAAGACATCAAAAAAGATGTTACTCCTTTAAATCTGTCAATTGGATTTGGCGGTGGTGTTGAATACACGATTAATGAAAATACTTCTTTAGTTGGCGGTATTTATTATCAAAATGGATTTTTGGATATGACCAGTGACAAAGCGGTGAAAATTGATGCGGACTTAAATGAGATTGCTGAAAAATCAAAAGGAGTAGCAAAAAATATTACTTTTAAAATTGGTGTTATTTTTTAATATCTTGAAAGAATATTTTTTATAAAAGGCATCCAGTTCACAGAGATTGGATGCCTTTTTTATTACATTTGTATAAAATATCAATCAATGGATTTAAAAAAAATAAAGAGTTATATCGAAATGGCATTGGCAGAAGATGTAGGGGATGGCGATCATACATCCTTGGCTTGTATTCCGAAATCCAATAGAAATAAAGCGAAATTGCTAGTAAAGGATTCTTGTGTTTTAGCAGGAATAGATTTGGCTATTGAGATATTTAAGTATGTTGACCCATCATCGAAAATTGAAATCTTGATGAAGGATGGTGATGTAGCAAAATATGGAGATATTGCGTTTTATGTGGAATGCAACAGTCAAGCTCTACTTCAAGCAGAAAGATTGGTTTTGAATAGCATGCAGAGAATGAGTGGAATTGCTTCGTTGAGTAGAAAATTTGCTGAAAAGGTAGAAGATCTTCCTGTTAAGATTTTAGATACTCGAAAGACAACTCCATTGATTCGATTTTTGGAGAAAGAAGCTGTAAAAATTGGCGGATGTTACAACTACCGAATAGGTTTATACGATTGGATTATGATCAAAGACAATCATGTAGATGCAGCAGGAAGTATTACAAATGCGATTCAACGTGTACTTAAATATCAGAAAGAGAAAGGAATGAATTTGAGTATTACTGTTGAAGTGCGTGATATTAAAGAATTGAAAGAAGTATTGGAAAACGGAAATATCACTAGAATAATGTTGGATAATTTCACAAACAGTAATCTAAGAAAAGCTGTAAAAATTATTGATGGACGTTTTGAAACAGAAGCTTCTGGTGGAGTGAATTTGCGTAGAGTCAGGAGGATTGCAGAAACTGGAGTTGATTATATTTCAGTTGGAGCTTTGACGCACTCTGTCGCAAGTAAAGATTTGAGTTTGAAGATTGTGGAGTAAATGAAAAGATAAAAATACATGAAGAATAAAAAGGTAATACTAGCCATTTTAGATGGTTGGGGAATCGGAGAAGACAAAAAAGTAGATGCTATTTATCAAGCAAAAACTCCTTTTTTTGATCAACTATTTAGTGCTGAACCACATAATACATTGACTACTTTTGGAGAAGAAGTGGGTTTGCCACTTGGGCAAATGGGCAATTCGGAAGTGGGACACATGAATATTGGTGCAGGACGGATAGTGTATCAAGAGTTTCTGAGAATCAATAATGCCATTGCCGATGGTAGTTTTCAAAAGAATCAGGTTTTAATAGATGGAATAAAATATGCAAAAAAGGAAAATAAAGCCTTTCATATTTTTGGATTGCTATCGGATGGTGGTGTTCATTCGCATATCAATCATCTGAAATCAATCTGTGATGTCGTGCATGATAATGGTTTGAAAAATGTATTTATTCATGTAATTTTGGATGGACGAGACACGGATCCTCATGGTGGAGTGAAATATCTCGAAGAAATAATAAACTACATCAAAGGGAAAGAGATTCAAATTGCCTCTGTAATCGGTCGATATTATTCCATGGATAGGGATAAGCGTTGGGGCAGAATCAAATTGGGCTATGACTTGATGGTCAAAGGAGTTGGAGAACCAACCGAAGATATTCTAGATGCGATTAAAATAAAATATTCTGAAGGGGTAACCGATGAATTTATAAAACCTATTGTCATAGTTAAAAATAAAAAACCTATTGGCTTGATTCAAGATGGAGATACCGTTTTTTGTTACAATTATCGAACAGATCGACCAAGACAAATCACCGAAGTTTTGACCCAAACCGACATGCCTGATTTTGGTATGAAAAAGTTAGATTTACATTATTTAACAATGACCAACTACAAAGAATCTTTTAAAGGATTACATCCGCTTTTTGATAAAAAAAATCTATCCAATACGCTTGGAGAAATTCTTTCTGAAAATGGAAAGACCCAATTAAGAATTGCTGAGACAGAAAAATAT
>CAMZLN010000278.1 GCA_947311465.1 uncultured Saprospiraceae bacterium | reverse complement strand
TGACAATGAAATATGAATTGCCTGAAATCACTTTGGAGGATTTGATTATTGAAGAAGGGCGAAAGTCTATTGATCGAATGTTGGAAATTTCTAAGGCAGCGGGGCTTTGATTAACAATTAACAATTAACAATTAACAATTAATCAAAGCCCCGCTGCCTTAGAAATTTCCAACATTCGATCAATAGACTTTCGCCCTTCTTCAATAATCCAATCCTCCAAAGTGATTTCAGGCAATTCATATTTCATTGTCAAATACAATTTTTCAAGCGTATTTAATCGCATATATGGACATTCATTACAAGCACATATATTATTAGGTGGTGCGGGAATAAAAGTTTTATTTGGAGATCTTAATTCCATTTGATGGATAATACCTGATTCTGTTGCGACGATAAAAGTGTCCGCAGCATTTTCTTGTGTATATTTCAACAAACCACTTGTAGATCCAATAAAGTCAGCTTTTTCAAGCAAATGTTCTTCACATTCGGGATGTGCAATAAATTTTGCTTCGGGATGACGAATCATCAATTTGGTAATTTTTTCATGCGAAAAAATTTCATGCACCATGCAACTGCCATTCCAAAGCACCAAATCTCTACCAGTCTTCTTAATCAAATACGCCCCTAGATTTCTATCTGGCGCAAAAATAATCCCCTTATCTTTAGGAATACTATCAATAACATAAGCCGCATTACTTGAAGTACAACAAATATCAGTCAGTGTTTTCAATTCTGCTGTACAGTTGATATAACTCACCACTACATGATCGGGATATTTTTCTTTAAACTTTCTAAAGACATTGGGTTGACAAGAATCAGCTAGTGAACAACCTGCTTTCAAATCGGGAAGAAGAACCTTCTTTTGTGGACTCAACATTTTTGCGGTTTCCGCCATAAAATGTACTCCTGCAAATACAATCATATCTGCATCAGTAGTCGCAGCTTCTTGCGATAATCCTAAACTATCACCGATATAATCTGCTATATCTTGAATTTCTGACTCCTGGTAATAATGAGCCAAAATGATAGCATTTTTTTCCTTTTTCAGTTTATTGATTTCTTCCACCAAATCCAAGGTTGGATCTACTTCTATATCTAAAAAACCATTTGTAATTAGGTCTTTTTTTGCAATTTCAAATTCAGTCATGTAAAAATATTTATAAAATTATTATCTATTTTTTTTAAAAGCACTATCTACTTAAATCAACGACTCAAGAGCCAAAAAGTTATCGAATTACTAAATCATCAATATAATAAGAAAATAGCCAATCGCTTGTGCAAATCGGGAAAGCCCGTTTTTTTCCATTCACTTATTTTTTTGACCTTAATTTCTTGAGAAGGTAACGTAATATCTACTGCAAATCCAAAATTAGTGCCATTACTCAACGCTTTAAGCGCAGTTTCTAGTATGGCATTGTTTCGATAGGGGGTCTCCATGAAGATTTGGGTCTGTTTCAACCTTTTGGAATGTGCTTCTAATTGCTTCAATTCTGCCGCTAATTCATTTTTCTTTGGAGATAAATATCCATTAAAAGCAAAATTTTGCCCATTCATTCCAGATGCCATCAATGCCATTAATATTGAAGAAGGTCCGACTAAAGGAATAACTTCTAGGTCGTTTTTATGAGCCAGTTGAACAATAGCAGCTCCAGGATCAGCCACACCTGGGCACCCCGCTTCTGAAATCACACCAATATCATGCCCATCCAATGCTGGCTGTATAAATGAAGGTAAATCCGCTTCATCTGTAAATTTATTAATTTCAACCATATTTAAAACAGAAATAGGTCTTTCAGGCGTTGTTGTTTTTATAAATCTCCTTGCTGTTTTTGCTCTTTCTGCAATAAAGTAATCCAGTTTATGTAAAATTTCGATTACATAAGTAGGAATGGTATGATTTACATTTTCACCGAGGGGAACGGGGATTAAATATATTTTTCCTTTCATTATTTTTGACATCGTGTCAATGTCACTTGAAAGCATTAGGAACTGTGAAAAAATAAATGTTCATTTTTAACTAATTCTGAACATTTATTTAATCATCGTTCATTAACAATTGACCATTAACAATTAACAATTAAAATCATCCTTTATAAAAAGGCAACTTCACTACCTCCGCTTCCATCGTTTTTTTACGAACTTGAATCAAAATTTTAGTACCAACCTTAGCATTTTCAATAGTCACATACCCCATACCGATCGGATAACCCAAGGAAGGAGCCATAGTACCAGAAGTCACTGCTCCAATAGTATCACCATTCTCATTTAAAATAGGATATCCATGTCTTGGAACACGACGACTATCCACTACAAAAGCAACTAGTTTTTTGGAAACACCTTCTGCTTTTTGCTTAGCAAATAAAGGTTGATCAATAAAATCTCCTTTTTTTACTTTTGTAATCCAACTCAAACCTGCTTCAATTGGAGAAGTAGTATCATCAATATCATTTCCGTAAAGTGCAAAACCCATTTCCAATCGTAAAGTATCTCTTGCTCCCAGCCCGATAGGTTTAATATCCATATCCTTACCTGCTTCAAAAATAGCATCCCAAAGTGTTTTGAGATGTTCGTTATCTACATATATTTCAAATCCGCCTGCTCCTGTGTAACCTGTTGCAGAGATTAAGGCATTGGGAATACCTGCAAACGCGCCTTTTTTAGAAGTATAATATTTGATACTATCCAAATCAATATCAGTCAATTTTTGTAGAACTTTAGTAGCATTGGGTCCTTGAATAGCCAGTAATCCAGTTTTGTCAGATATATTCGTCAGCTTACAATCAAATGTGTTATGAGCATTTATCCAATCCCAATCTTTTTGAATATTCCCAGCATTTACCACCAATAGGAAAGCATCTTCTCCTTCG
>CAMZLN010000277.1 GCA_947311465.1 uncultured Saprospiraceae bacterium | reverse complement strand
TGTTAAGAATAAATCTCATTTTTCAACCGTCAACTCATCCAGTCTCGACTTTGGAGAGCCGACTCATCAAATCATCACCTTGAAAATGATAAATATTTATACAAAATTAAATCTATAAACCACATACCTTTTCGACACCGTTGCCCCCATACTTTCAATCACCTTTTTCATTTTTGTATTTTCATCTGCAACCCAACTCAATTCTCCACCCAAATAACCATTTCGTTCCACTCGATCTGCCATTTCAGCATATAAAATACTTCCCAATCCTAGGTTTTGATATTTTTTAAGAATAGCAACCACCATCACCTTCACCCATTTTATTTTTCGTTTATAATACAATAGCTTCAAACCATTCCATAAAGATAACCGCCCATTTTTTATCTTTCGTACTGCCTCATTCAAATTCGGTAGTGCTAAAATAAATCCTGCACATTCATCATTTACATAAATCTTATAAACCAAATCTTTATCCATAATGAATTTCATGTCATTGGCCATAAATACAAATTCTTCTTTTGTAAATGGTAGGAATCCCCAATGATCTTCAAAAGCATCATTATAAATTAGATAGAGACCTTCAGCTTCTTTTTTAAACTTAGAAAAATTGATATTTTCTACTCGAATTGAATACTTACTTTTTATCAATGAAGAAATTCTATCAATTTTGTCTCTTTTAATATGACAAGGTAAATGATATGCATGAAAATTCATTTCTTCTTTTGCTCCCAATTCCACTAATATAGATTTATAAAAAGGAAGATTGTAATTCATCATAAAAGATGGAGGCTTGTCAAAACCATCTACCAAAATCCCTAATTCGTAGTTTGCACTTGGATTTAAAGGTCCAACCATTTTTGTACATCCAAACTTCATTAAAAATAACTTTGCAGCTGTGATCAACTTTTTCGCCAAAGCTACATCTTCAATACAATCAAAGAATCCGAAATATCCGAGATCATCCTTATGAATTTCTTGTTGTTTTTCACTATATATTGCAGCTATTCTTCCTACGGGTTTATTATTTTTATAAATTATAAAAAGTTTATAATCTGCTTCTTTCCAAAACGGATTTTTCTTTTTATCTAGTGCATTTGTTATGTTCAGTTTTAAAGCTGAAATGTAATTTGGTGAACTGTCATTCACAATATCCACCACATTCAAAAAATCACTAAATTGTGATTTGGAATTTATTTCAAAAAGCTCAATACCCATCGTATTAAAGTAAAAGTATAGTTAAAAAATGATAATAATTGTTAAAATTACTATTTTATTATGTACTTTTACAAAAAATATTTATGCCATTAAATAAAAAAAGGATCCTATTAATTAGTCCTACTGGACTTGATAAAGAAGGAAAACCGATTGTACAAAAAAAAACATACTTGCCAGGCCTTACCCTTGCACAGTTAAAAGCGATTACACCTCAAGATGTGTTTGATGTAACAACTGCCGTTGAAACATCCGAACCTATTCCTTATGATCAAGATTGGGATATTGTGGGTATTACCGCAATGGGAGGAGCTGGATTGGTTCGAGGTTATCAATTAGCGGATATATTCAAAGCAAAAGGTGCTACAGTTATCATGGGTGGTATTGCAATTTCCCTTTATGATGAAAAATTGACTCGACCACATGTCGATGTTATCTTCAAAGGTGAAGCAGAACTTACTTGGCCACAATTTTTAATGGATTATATAGACGGAAATTTCAAGCCAACCTATACCATGGATAAAGTCCCCGACATCACACTTTTTCCAGAACCATCCTATGATGTATTCAAATCAAAACATTTTGGCTTTTGGAGACCAGTGCAAGCAACAAGAGGATGTCCATTTCCTTGTACTTTTTGCTCTATTTCGGCCTTTTTCAAAAAAAGTTACAGAAAAAGACCCATAGATCAAGTAATTAGGGATGTAAGAGCTGCAAAAAAATCTGGTAGTAGATTTATTGCTTTTATAGATGATAATATAGCTGTAGATTTCAATTATTGTAGAGAATTATGGGAAGCACTCATTCCTGAAAAAATAATATGGGTCAGTCAAAGTAGTCTCCACATTGCAAAAGATGATAAGATGCTTGATTTAGCTTATCGAAGTGGTTGTAGAATCCTATCTTTTGGTGTAGAATCTATCAATCAAGAAAGTTTAGATAGTATTGAGAAAGATTGGAATGAACCCAAAAATTATAAAGAAGCTTTTGCTAATATCAAAGCTCATGGTATTGAAGTCTCAACTGAAATGATTATTGGACTAGATGGAGATGACGAAACCGTTTTTGATGGTCTATTTGATCTTGTAATGGAGAATAAAATAGCACTTCCAAGAATTTATATCTTAACTCCCGTTCCAGGTACACCAATGTACAATGAATTGGATAATGCAGGAAGAATATTTGATTATGATATTCAAAAGTATGTCGGTGGTAGTGTCGTTTTTCATCCCAAACAAATTGAAGCACAAGTTCTACAAGATGGATACTGGGAATTGTATCGTAAATTATATTCTATGAAAAATATTTATGCCCGTTTGAAAGGCAATGATGCCAGTTTAGGATTTTTTATGAGGGCTTTTGTTTTTGGTACAAATATGGTTTATCGAAATCATATTTCAAGGGACATAACACCTGGAATTGTTTAAAATTTTGTTATGGGAAAAAGATCAATATTTGAAGCTATTAAATTTGCAAAAAATACGTCCGTTTTTGTGAAAAATCATATGGAAGAATTTGGTGATTTTTATAAATTAAATTTGCCCACAGATACCATTTATGTGGTAACTGATCCAAAAATTCTTCATTATATTTTATTGCAAAATGAAGCCAATTATCAAAAAAGTAAATTTTATTGGGGAGAATTAGAGACTTTGATGGGGAAATCAATCGCAACATTAAAAGGAGATGACTGGGTCTGGATGAAAAGATTGCAAATACATGCGTATCACAAAGATCGTATACATAAATATTATGAAACTATTGATCAGATAACATCCAATCATTTTGAAAAACTGAAGGATGTAAAAGAGCATGTCAATTTACTTGACAACTTATTTCAACTTACAGTATCCATTCTACTTCAAGTACTTTTTGGTATCAGCAATGAATCAAATCCTAAAAAAATAGCAAACTATATCGAAGATGCCGAAGAAATCATTGCTTATCGGACCAAATTCCCCTGGAGACCCTATTTTACGCACTTCAATGGTAAAAATAAAAAGTACAAAGAAATCTTATCCTTTTTCGATGATTTGACAGCACATACAGTGAAGGCGAATAAACCTAGTAAAAATCCAAAATTAATTGATTTACTAATTGATGAATCCGAATTTGCTACAAATCAGGGTAATGTGACCTTGGAAGATATTCGAAATGAAATTATGATTCATCTAGGTGCAGGTGCTGAAGCAACCGCTGTTAGTTTGACTTGGACCATTCTATTACTGAATCAAAATCCAAACTATATTACATCCATAAGAAGCGAAATAAAAGAAATATTTGGTGACAAGAATATAGATTTAGATCAAATATCAAAATTGGATATTACCCAGAAAATAATCCAAGAATCTCTTCGACTATATCCAGTAGGACATGGATTGTTGAGAGATGCTATTCATGATGATACGATCAATGGGCAGAAAATAAAATCAGGAGACACCTTTTTTATTAGTCTGTTTGGTATTCATAGAAATCCTAAATTTTGGAAAGATCCTAATTCTTTTATACCTGAAAGATTTGAAAATGAAACGGATTTTAAAAAATATAGTTATTTACCATTTGGTGCAGGGAAACATACCTGTATTGGAAGACATTTAGCTTCACCAATGTTGATTTTCATCCTTGCCAAATTTGTCAATCAGTTTGATTTTTCAATCCTAAATAAAGACGAAATAAAACCAATTTCAACATCAGCATTAAAACCTGATAGACCATTGTGGACTAAGTTGTCAACTATTTAATTAAAAAAAATGGAAAAAGCACCCTTTTTAGAGTCTTTAAAATTTGTAAAAAATACATCTCAATTTATAGAAGATAACTATGAAAAATATGGTGACTTTTATAAACTCAGTTTGCCTACAGATAATATTCATGTAGTAATAAGTGCTGATCTTATACAAGAAATGTTGGTGATCAAACAAAAAAACTATGTAAAAAGTAAAATTTATTGGGGACAACTCAAGCAAATGGTTGGTAAATCATTAGCAACCATCGAAGGAGATGAATGGCTTTGGTTAAAAAGACTACAACTTCAAGCGTTCACACCTGAAAAAGTAAATAATTATATTGAAGAAGTTTTGGAAATTGCTACGATACATTTTGATAATTGGGGTAAAAATAAAGACCCCATTGACATTATCCATGAGTTTTCACAAATGAATATTTCCATTTTAACAAAGGTACTTTTTGGTATTGATGGCAATTCGGTCAAAGATAAAATAGCTAATTTCATTGCCGATGGAGAAGAAATCATTTCTTATAGAACCAAATTTCCTTGGAGGCCTTTTCTTGCAGAAATAAATGGAAGAAACAGGAAATACAAAAGTTATTTGACCTTTTTTAATACTTTTACAGAGCAAGTTATCAAGGAAAATAAGGATTCTGATAAAGGAAAATTAATAGATTTACTCATTAAAGAATCAACAGTCAACACGCCAGAAGGTAAACTCTCAAAAGAAAGAATTCGAAATGAAATAGTCGTTCATCTTGGTGCTGGAACAGAAACGGCAGCTGTGGGAATGGGTTGGGCTATTTATCTCCTATTTAAACATCCAGGTTTCCTAAAAAAAGTAAGGAAAGAAATTGAAGATAACATTGGGCAAAGAAGTATTAGACCTGATGATGTGTCCAAGCTAACCTTGACAAGTTGGGCATTGAAAGAAGCTTTGCGACTTTATCCGCCTAGTCATGCTTTGATAAGAGATGCCGTAAATGATGATGAAATTAATGGAGAAAAGATAAAAAAAGGAGATACTTTCTTCTTTAGTACTTTTGGTGTACATCGAAATCCTAGAATTTGGGATAATCCTACTTCATATATACCTGAACGCTTCGCTAAGGAAAAAGAATTTGCCAAATACAGTTATATTCCGTTTGGTGCTGGAAGACATACCTGTATTGGTCGCTTTCTGGCGGAACCTATGATGATTCTTTCTTTGGCTTTATTTGTTCAGAAATTTGATTTTACAATGGATATTCAGGAGGATGTGAAGCCTTTGTCTCTTTCAACTTTGAAACCGGATAGGGTTTTATTGACGAGATTGAGAAAAATGATACAATGATGAAATGTGTGATAATGATGTAATGCAAAAATGATACAATGGGGATGAATAGAAAAATAAATATTAAAAAATAACAACAAAACTATGAAAATATTACTTGTTAGACCACCAGTCCCAAAACACACAATTGGCTTGAAGCATATCATGATATGTGAGCCATTAGAATTGGAATATATTGCAGGAGACTTGTTGGATCATGAAGTAGAAATATTTGACCATTTAGTAGAAAAGAATTTCAAGAAGAGATTCCAGCAATTTGATCCAGACATAGTTGTTTCCAGTTGTTATAAAACAGGGACCAATGAGGTCATCAAACTTTTTCGAAAAGTAAAAACTTGGGATATTGAATGCATAACCATTGCAGGTGGAGTACATGCCACTTTAAATCCAGAAGATTTTGCTGATAGTTCAGTGGATATCATTGGTATTGGAGATGGTACTTTTTTACTAAGAGAAATAGTTAACACCTTGATCCAAAAGAAAAACATACTAAATGTAAATAATGTGGCCATTCCTATTGGAGAGAAACAAATAGTTAAATCAAAATCATCACCTTACATGCCCCACCCTAATGAATTGCCCCTTCCTAGAAGAGATTTGGTTCAACATCTTCTTCCAAAATACTATTATCTAATGCACAAACCTGTAGCTACTATCAAAACTACATGGGGCTGTTGGTACAAATGTAATTTTTGCTTTACTTGGAAAATTACAGATGGTTCCGCGTTTAGTCGATCTCCAGAATCCATTGTCAAAGAATTATTGACTTTAAAAGCTAAAGAAGTATATATCGTGGATGATATATTTTTGATCAATAAAAGTAGATTAAGAAAACTGGCTGATTTAATTATTAAGCATAATATCAAGAAGAACTATTTATGTTATGCTCGAGCAGATTTCATCGTTGAAAATGAAGATGTCATTAAAGAATGGGCAGAATTGGGACTTACTGCCGTTTTTATTGGTTTAGAAGCAGTAACAGCAGCCGAATTGGATAGTATGGACAAGAATATGCCTGTTGATTACAATTATAAAGCGGTTGAAATATTAAACAAATACAAAATTGACACTTATGGGTCTTTAATTCCTGGACCTGAATATGAACAGGAAGATTGGGATAGATTATGGGATTTTATTGAAGCAACTAAATTATATTATGTCAATATATCTCCTGCCACGCCCCTACCTGGAGCCAAAAATTATAATCAGTTCAAAGATCAATTGACGGTTCCTGAAGATGCCCATGGATTATTTGATTTATCACATCAGATATTACCTACTAAAATGTCTTTGAAAGATTATTACAGACAACTGCTTAGGCTTTATTCAAGGACAATACTTAATCTTAATAGAGCCAATAATTACACACATCGAACCTTACCATCTATTTGGGATATTAGTTATTGGAGAATGTTAGTTGGTTCTATGAAAATTGGTTGGCAATTTATGAATGCCCACAAACATCATTCAAAAAAGGAGATTGCTATTGCAAGATATAAAGGTAAAATTGTTAAAGGGCTTTCATATAAAACTAAGATGAAACATCCTTCTTTTGAATCTATATTTGATCAACAATCTACTACAAAAACAGCTTGAGATGAAATTGTTTGTACACAATGATATCAATGATATTGATACTAAAACTTGGAATGGCTTAATTTCGAAAGATCATCTTTTTCACCAACATCATTTTTTGTCGCTTTTGAATGAGTCAAAAGTCGAAGAAGCTGTAATGCAGTTTCTGACGATAAGAGAAAATGATATCATCGTAGCAACAGCCGTTTTAAGTTCGTTTGAAATTAACTTAGACTTGTTCATTGGTGATAATGGAATAATAAATACCATTAAACACATATTTCCAAAATTCTTTAAAATAAAGGTTGCTTTTTGTGGTACTCCTATATCCGCAGGTCATAAAAATATCTTTGTTCAAGATTTAAAGATTCAAGATCAAGTTTTAGAATTGATAGCTCCTTATTTTGATAAATATTGTAAAAAAAACAAAATAAAATATGCGATTTTCAAGGAGTTTTATTCGGAAGAATTAGAGCAGTATCAAGTTTTGAAAAAATATAACTACTTTTCCGCTTATAGTTTGCCGACTACTTTTCTAGCATTAGAACATGGGTCTTTTGATGATTATTTAGCCTCATTGAGAGCCAATTATCGAAGGCAAATCAAAAAAACACTCCAAAAGATAGGTCAAACGACCCCCCTAATAAATCATGTGTCAAAAGATAATCCATCTTTCAAAACTTATCATTCTAATGAATTTGATGCCAAAACATTTTACAAAATGTATGTCAGTGTCATGAATCGAGCAACCGTAAAATTGGAGATGCTCAATGAGGTATTTTTTGAAAATTTCTTTAAAAAAATGCATCAAGAATTGATTATTTTGACGCTAGAATATAAAAATGAAGTCTTAGCTACTTATATTTTGGCAAAAGGGCAAGATGAATTGATATTTATTTGGACTGGAAAATATGGAGATAAGGATAGTTATGATAGTTATGCCAATTTAATGATTGCTATGGTGAAATTGTCTTTTGATCTTGGCTTTAAAAGGATTAATATGGGTCAAACTTCTTACTATCCCAAACTAAGATTAGGCGCTATCCCCAAAGAACTTTTCATCTTTTTCAAAGCATATAATCCTATTAAAAATTTCATTTTGAAATCCTTAAAAAATGAAATTTTTCCAAAAGAAAAAACACCTGAGTTAAATGTATTTAAATAAAGAAATGAAAAAGACATTACAATCTAACCAATCTGAGAAAGATCAATTCTTAGGATTATTAAATCTAGATAAAAAATTTATTGACGGTAAAAAAGATTGGTTATTCTATGAAGATGAAAGCCAAGTAACTCAAAAGGTATTGGATGTTGTAGGATCCTTTGGTGTTAATTTATTGGGATATAAAAATCCAATTTTGGAACAATATGCTCAAAAATTACCACATCTGAGACCATCCTTTATCCAAGTTTCTAGGAATACGGAATTAGAAAAGCTATCTAATCAATTAATTAGCCAAATACATCAACATACTTCCAAAGAAAATTGGGTTTGTGAGTATGCCAATACAGGCACTGAAATTATTGAAGTATCTTTGAAAATTGCATGGTTAAACTATAATGAAAGACTTGAAAATATCAAGCAAGAAATCTATTATTCCATAAATATTTTGAAATCTTCAAATGGTGATAAAAAGTTGCTCCTTCAATTAGAACAACAATTAGAGCAATTGGATCGAGAGAAATATCTACTGCACTTTGATGGTAGTTTCCATGGCAAAACACTTGGTGCATTGTCGCTTCTTGGAAATGAACTCAAAACCAAATTTGGGGTACAACAAACCATTAGTTGTCCGCTTGACTCAAATAAATTTCACCAACTATTATCAAATTTAGAATTCCATTATACCATTATCAACCCTAGAACACACCGAGTTGTTGAAAAAAAAATATTACCTGTTGTTGGATTGTTTATAGAACCCCTTCAAGGTGAAGCAGGTGTAATTCCCATCCCAATCGCAACTTTACAAACTATTGCACAATTTCAACGAGATCGCAATTTGTTGGTCATTTCTGATGAAATCCAATGTGGATTATGGCGAACAGGATATTTTTCTGCGCTACAGTCTTCCATCTTAGTCGCTGATCTATATTGTTTTGGAAAATCACTAGGAGCTGGAATATCGAAAATTTCGGCATTGGTTTGTAAAGAAGAAAAATATACAAAAACATTATTTGAATATCATTCTTCCACTTTTGGAGAAGATTATCACTCTGCTTGGGTTGCCAATAGATTTTTCGAACAAATATTAGATCATTCTGCCCAAATTGAAAAAATCAAAACCAATTGGATTTACAAAAGACTAAAACAGTTTCAAAATCTAAATGCCGATATCATAAAAGATATTCGAGGACAAGGAAATATGGTAGCTATTGAATTGAATATTGATATTTTCGACCAATCATTTATCACAAAATTTTTTGATGATTTAGGAAAGTTGGGATATTTGGTATCTTCCATTTTATTAAACAATGAAAATATTCGAATCCTACCTACCCTATCCAATCCGTATACTTTCCGGTTGCAACCCAGTTTATATTTTTCGAAAAAAGATTTGGATTTTTTTCTATCTGGATTTCAGCATTTTTGTAGTGCCATACGAACTAATGATCTCCAATATTTATTCGGTAAAACATTACCGTTGCAAAGTCAACCCAAATTAAATATTACGCCTTTTGAAAATCAGACTGTAGAAATTCCAGAAAATTCGGCTGTTTTCATTTGTCACCCAATTGATAGTAATCACATGAAAGATATCATTCAATTGACAAGAGGATTTTCAAATGAGACATTGAATCAAATCAACCTTCAATTAATCGATTTTCAAGAATTCACCATTTATCATATTGGCAAATTAAATAATAATAAAGGAAAAGCTATTGATATTGTATTTCTAGGCGTGCCCTTAACCAGCGCTTCTTTTTATGATGGTATTCGAAATGGGAATCGATCAAAATTGATTTCGAAAATTCAAAATGCCGTGGATTATGCGAATAAGTTCAATGCCAAGAGTATAGGTCTAGGACAATACACAAGTATAATTACGAGAAATGGTCTGGCCTTACAATCCAAAAAAGCCATACTTACCACGGGAAATGCATATACCGCCGGATTGAGTATTGAAGCCTTAGAAAAAACAATGCGTACCAAGCAATTAAATCCATCAGAATTACAAATTGGTATCATGGGAGCCGCAGGAAATATAATCAGTGTCATGGCTGAAATACTTACTCCTTCCTTTAAATCTTCTGTATTAATTTATAATGCAAACCCAAATAGTGTTACAAAAACTCAGAAGCAATTCTTACAATTTTTAAAAAAAGTTCGGTTGTCTTCAGATTCTTCTAAACTCAAATCTATCCTTCAGGATATTCGTTTAGATACAACATATATTGAAGTCTCAAAAAAGATAGAAAAATACTGTATGGCATCAAATGATATTAAAATGGTTAAAAACTGCGATATCATAGTCATCGGAACCAATAGTGCAAAGGTGATTCTGGAAACCCATCATGTAAAGAAGGGCGCAATTATCTTAGATTTAAGTGTACCGTCCAATACCAGCT
>CAMZLN010000276.1 GCA_947311465.1 uncultured Saprospiraceae bacterium | reverse complement strand
TTGATAAAAAATAAATCAATAATAGTGTCTTATTATAGACTTCCTTAAATTTGCAGCTAAATTCCTAACGGAGTATTGCATCCAGACACTATTTAGGAAAAAATCCGTTTTTTAGAAAGAAAATCCAGCATCAATATGACCTTTCTCAAACATAAAATGCTGAGTTTTTCCACTTTCATCAACAACCTTGGTGATATTCTTTTGATCTTCATACAGATCCAATAATATTTCATTTCGAATGGTCATTGTTTGTAAATTTTTGACATTTTGAATTTCAAAATTGCACCAAATGGCTTTTCCATCATCCGTTATTTTATTTGAAACAAAAACCATTTCACATACTTGATTATTGATGAAAATTGATATTTTTTTTTTGATGTATTTCGATACAATTTTCAAGTCCTTCTGAGTACTTAAACTCACATTTACAGCCCCTTCATTTTTTAATACCAATTCTAAATCATCAATAAAAATATGAAGTTTTACAGCTACTTTTTGTTCCTTTTTCAAAAATGAAACGGTACATTGGCTTATGTGAAATTGGTGAGAACCTAAAATGAAGATAAAAAAGAATAATCTATACATTTCTGAAAGTATTTAATAACAAACTTATTGTAACAACAAAAATAAATACTGAAGTAATCCTTTGCCAAGCACGGTGATTCATTCCAAATTTATCAACCACCAAATATCCCATCATTAAAACGATTGTCACAATACACAATTGCCCCAATTCGACACCAACATTAAAAGCCAATAATGACATTCCCAATTCATCATTTAGTAAAAGACTTCTTAAATAATTTGAAAAGCCTAATCCATGGATGACACCAAAAAATGCCGAAAACCAATACTTTGATTTCATTAAAAAATCTGTTTTACTTTCAGCTATAAAAAAATTAGCATAAGCAACAAGCAAGATAGTGACCAAAATAGCCATTTCAATAAAATCAGAAGGAATAATGGATTGCTCAAAATATAAAGTAATTGCCAATGAAATAAAATGTCCAAGTGTAAATGCCGAAATCAAATAGACGACTTTTGTCCATTCTTTCAAACTATAAACCACAGAAATTCCAATGATAAATAAGATATGATCAATCGCAGCAATATTCAATATATGCTCAACTCCAAGTTTAAAATAAATAAAAAATAAACTTTGCATATAAATTCTATTTAGAATAAAAATCACGCTCAATAATTTCATTATCATAGACCAGAAAACTATCTTAGCGACTCAAATTTAACAAAAATTTTCTAAAATGACAGACATAGAAATTGCCAAGAAGGCAAAAATGGTTCATATCAAGGATATTGCAGCCAAATTAGATATTCCCCAAGACGTTTTAAGACAATATGGAAACTATATTGCAAAACTTCCCCTCAGTTTAATAGATCAAAAAAAAGTAGATCAAAGCAATTTAATTTTAGTTTCAGCCATCTCCCCCACCCCCGCAGGAGAAGTAAAAACAACCGTTTCAATCGGTCTTTCTGAAGGCTTAAACAAAATTGGAGAGCAAACGACTGTGGTTTTAAGAGAGCCGTCTTTAGGTCCCGTTTTCGGTATCAAAGGTGGAGCTACGGGAGGTGGTCATTCTCAGGTTTTACCGATGGAAGACATCAATTTACATTTCACAGGTGATTTTTCTGCTATCGAAAAAGCCCACAATTTATTATCCGCAGTAATTGATAATAACATTCAAAGCAAAACACGATCTTTAGGTATAGATCCGAGAACTGTCACTTGGAAACGAGTGATGGATATGAATGATAGATCTTTAAGGAATATTATCATTGGATTAGGTGGACGTACAAGTGGAATCCCTAGAGAAACGGGATTTGATATTACTGCTGCTTCAGAAATTATGGCAATTCTCTGTCTTTCCAATGATTTAATGGATTTAAAACAAAAATTAGGCAAAATTTTCATCGGTTATACTTTTGATAAAAAACCAATTTTCGCAAAGGATTTAAATGTCCAAGGAGCAATGGCAGCCTTATTAAAAGATGCTATCAAACCTAATTTAGTGCAAACTATGGAAGGAAATCCCGCTATAATCCATGGTGGTCCTTTTGCCAATATTGCTCAAGGTACCAATACCGTTATTGCAACAAAAATGGGATTGTCTTTGTCCAAAAATGTAGTTACAGAAGCAGGATTTGGTTTTGACTTAGGGGGTGAAAAATTCTTGGACATCAAATGTCAAAGTGCAGGGCTTTCTCCAAAAGCTTTGGTGATTGTTGCAACCATTCGTGCCTTAAAATATCATGGTGGTGCTGATTTGAAATCTTTGACAACTCCTGATGTGAATGCCTTGAAAAAAGGATTGGTAAATTTAGAAAAACATCTGGAAAGTGCGGCAGGTTTTAATATCACTCCTGTAGTTGCTATCAATAAATTTGTTTCAGATACAGATGAAGAAATTCAAGCAGTTTTTGATTATGTAAAATCAAAAGGTATTAGAGTAGCAATATCTGAAGGATGGGCAAAAGGAGGAAATGGTACTATTGAATTGGCAAAAAATGTAGTAGAAGCGATTGCCGAAACCAAAGGAACTTTTACTCCTACCTATAAATGGAGTGATTCTGTAACAGACAAAATCAATGCTATCGCTACCAAAATTTATGGAGCTAAAGGAGTAGAATATACCGCTCTTGCAAAAAGAAATTTGAAAACAATTTCTGCTTTAGGTTTGGATGGCTCTGCTGTTTGTATTGCAAAAACTCAAAAATCACTTTCAGATAATGCAAAACTAATCGGACGTCCAAAAGATTTCAGAATCACAGTTCGAGAAATTGAAATCGCCGCTGGAGCTGGTTTTGTTGTACCATTAACTGGTGCAATGATGAGGATGCCAGGGCTTCCTGCAACTCCTGCATCTGAAAATATTGATATTGATGAAAATGGTGAAATTTATGGGCTTTTTTAACATTCAATAAATAAAAACACTTTCCAAAAGTTTAAACTTTTGGAAAGTCCGTTTTTATTTCTACCGCAATATCTCAATATACCCCGTAAATATCCTTTGCTTCTCATCATTTAACCTCAGGATATAATAATAGGTTCCATCTGGAAGAGCACGATTATTCCAAGTACCTTCCCAATCGTTTTTGTATCCTTCCTCTTTATGAATCAGATTGCCCCAACGGTTATAGATTTCCAATTCCGAATTAGGATAATCTTCTACCTTTGCAACATAAAATACATCATTAGATCCATCTCCGTTAGGAGAAAGAGCATTAAACACTACAATATCTTGACACTCAATACAAATATCTAATTCTACTTCAACGCAACCAACAGGATTACAAACAACATACAACAAGTGTTCAGTTTTTTCACAAATTTCCAAATCCGGATTATATGTTATCGTATAATCTGGATTAACAGTTATCTCTCCAAACTCTGGCTCTGTTACAAAATACAAGGTATCTATTCCTCCCCATAAAAGATCATTCTCAAGTACATTATATACTTTTGGAGTATTCATCATGACACAGAATTGATCTGGATTTGTAATTGGTAAATCGGGGTATTCTATAACATCAGTACAGAAATTAATGGTATCACAAATTCCCAAGTCGTCACATATCTCAAAACATGCACTTCCATAACCTATCGACTTACCAATATATTCTACACAAAGTATTTCTAAATCAGCTTCATATTTAACAAATGTAGTATCAGAACAAATATTATTTATACTTACTATATTTCCGGCCAATTGAATATCATCTAAACAATAGGTCTCTATTTTATTGATATATAATTCATCACTTATACATTCACCAGAAGATGGGGTTATACAAGTTACTACTAATGTTAACAATTCAGAATTACCTTGATCATCATATACGGTCAAACAGCATGTATCTGTCCCATTAACTTCAACACCAAAGTACGTTACACACATAGTTGATGTATCCAGCTCAAAATCAATATATCCATGAGATTGATCTTCACACTCATTGGTTATTGTTGTAATATTACCTGGTAAGCCAGTCGTATCTATACAAAAAGTAACGGTATCCACATTCACAATCACAGTATCATATCTAAATTCAATATCTTCTAAAGAACAAACACCAGGGTCCGCAACCATAAATTTCATAGTATCAGAACGAACATTTGATGCATTAATATGATACAATGTCATTTCAACATCTCCATTCCCAGAAGACCCTTGATTTAACTTAAAAGTAGTTGGATTTTTATAAAATCCTTCCGTATAATCCAATTCATATCCAACAGGGCATTCCAATAAATATCTACCATCTTGTAAATTATGACCTGTCGGTAATATCTCAAAAGAAATATAATCATCCTTTGGATTATTCATAGAGTTATTATCATTACAACTCACCATTTCTAATCCAGATTCCAATATTTCTGGATCTAATGAACAACTTCCAGGATCAAATATCACTTGCATTAAGGAATCTCCTCCCAACTGTTCATCGACAATATAAATAGTCACATTCCCAGCACCTGATGATCCTTTTTGCAACTCAAATCGTCTAGATTCTCCAAAATAAGCAGATTCTGGAGTTACTGTATATCCGTTTGGCACAACCACCTTATAAGATGTAGATAGATTATTACCTGTTGGATTCAATTCAAATGAAATATAATCATCTTCTGGATTAGCAGACGTTTCATTATCATTACAAGTTGTATTTATTAAGTTACCTTCAATAATTTCACTACTTGGTGAACAACTTCCTACATCAACAATATTTTCCTGAATACTACATCCATTTCCGCCTTCATCTTCAATGGTTATCGTTACATTTCCTGCTCCTGCTGAGCCACTTTGCAATTCAAAAATCGTTACAGCTCCATATACTGCTCTAGTAGGAGAAATTGCTCCTGACGAAACGCTAACTGTATATTCCGCTCCTAAATTAAATCCATCTGGATCTAATTCAAACACAATTTTATCATCACTTACATCGGTATCTGTACCATTTGAACTACATCCTTGATTTCCAAATCCACTTGTCAATAAATCACAATTCGTAGAACAAGTTCCTGGATCAACAATAGTTATCTCTAAAGAATCACCATTAATACTTTCATCATAAATGGTAACCACAATATCTCCTCCTCCTGCAGTTGAATCTTGCAAAATAAATGATGTAGAAATTCCATAAGAACCTGCCGTTGGAGTAATTGTTCCTTTTGATGATACAACTTTATAGCTTGCCCCTAAATTATAACCCGTTGGATTTAATTCAAACTCAATATAATCATCATTTGGATTGCTTACCGTACTGTTGTCGTTACATGTAGTATTTGCCAATCCACTCAATACAATATTTGAAATTCCGCTACATGTATTTGGGTCTGTTACCATAACCGTCTCTACATCGCCACCAACAGCATCATCCGTTACCGTTATCAATACGGCTCCTTGACCTGCACTTCCACCATTTAATTCAAATTGAGTTTCAACTCCATAAACACCAACATTTGGAGTAACTGTATATCCTGCTGGAACAGTTACTTGATATTGAGTGGATAAAAATACTCCTATTGGATTCAATTTGAAACTAATAAAATCATCTGTCGGATCATCTTCTGTTCCTCCATCATTACATAAATCATCAATATCTAAATGTTGTAAATCTCGAATATCTGAATCATTATCTAGAATCGTTCCTAGACCTATTGGATTGCTATTATTTGTATTTCCGCTAGTCACCGTTCCTACTAATGTCATATCTTCCGTCAACTCAATTACCCCATCATCTATTGTAGTAATATTCGCTACAGAAATTGATGTCGCTCCTGCTAATATTGTTACCGTTGACACATGTGATGCGTAATCCAATGGATTCTCCGCACTTCCATCCGCACTTGCCAAATCTACCACCACATCCGTTGAACTTGGATTGGATAAACTTACCGTAAAGGCCAAATCTGTGCCTTCGGTTACTGTTACGCTATCTATTGTAATGGTTGGTAATCCATCGTTGTCTGTGATAGTTCCCAATCCAAGTTCAACGGATGT
>CAMZLN010000275.1 GCA_947311465.1 uncultured Saprospiraceae bacterium | reverse complement strand
TTTGTGAAAAATGGTTGTGGGTTATAGGTTGTGGGTTGTTTATAAAAAACGAGATTTATTTGAAATTATTGAATCATTTTATCATTCCGTCATTGAATCATTTGTTTGAAAAAGGGAGTTATGGTTGAAAAAGACTTATTTTGAAATTCATTGCACCATTGCACCATTGCACCATTGAATCATTACACCATTGCACCATTGCACCATTGCACCATTGAATCATTACATCATTGAAAATTACAAAACAAAGAAGATAAAAATGTCAGAAAAAAAAGAATCATTAAATTTTATCGAGCAGATCATTGAAGAAGATATTGCCAATGGAAAACACGCTGGGCGAGTACATACACGTTTCCCGCCAGAGCCAAATGGTTATCTTCATATTGGTCATGCAAAGTCTATTGTATTAAATTTCGGTTTAGGAAAAAAATACAATGGTATGACGAATCTTCGATTTGATGATACCAATCCGACTACAGAAGAAACAGAATATGTTAATTCTATCAAGGAAGATATCAAATGGCTTGGTTTTGAGTGGGATGAAGAGCTATATACATCAGATTATTTTGAGCAATTGTATCAATTTGCAGTGAAATTAATCAAAAAAGGAAAGGCGTATGTAGATGATTCATCTTCTGAAGAAATGGCAGCGTTGAAAGGGACACCCACAAAACCAGGTGTGGCTAGCCCATATCGTGATCGTACGGTAGAAGAAAATTTGGATTTATTTGCAAGAATGAAAGCAGGTGAATTTGAAGATGGTTCTCGTATTCTAAGGGCTAAAATTGACATGTCTTCTTCCAATATGTTGATGCGTGACCCTTTAATGTATCGTATCAAACACCAACATCATCATAGAACAGGAGATGATTGGTGCATCTATCCGATTTATGATTTTGCACATGGACAATCAGATTCTATTGAAGAAATTACCCATTCTATTTGTACTTTAGAATTTGAAAATCATAGACCTTTATACAATTGGTTTATCAAAGAGTTGGAAATTTTCCCATCTCGTCAAATTGAATTTGCACGTTTAAATTTGACTTATACCATGATGAGTAAACGTAAATTGCTCCAACTGGTACAAGAAAATATCGTGGAAGGATGGGATGATCCTAGAATGCCTACGATATCGGGATTGCGTAGGCGTGGATATACGGCGTTGTCAATACGAAATTTTGCGGAACGAATCGGAGTAGCAAAACGAGAAAATTTAATTGATGTTGGTCTTTTGGAATTTAGTGTTCGAGAAGATTTGAATCAATCTACTGATAGAGTAATGGCGGTTTTAGATCCATTGAAAGTGGTTATCACCAATTATCCTGAAGGTAAAACAGAAGATTTAATTATAGAGAATAATCCAAATAGTGAAGAAAAAGTGACTAGAATCGTTCCTTTTAGTAGAGAAATCTATATCGAAAGAGAAGATTTTATGGAAGATGCTCCTAAGAAATTTTTTAGAATGTCCCAAGGAAGAAATACTCGATTAAAAGGGGCCTATATCCTTCATTGTGACGATGTTGTGAAAGATGATAAAGGAGAAATTGTAGAAGTACATTGCACTTATTATCCAGAAAGTAAAAGTGGGCAAGATACTTCGGGGGTAAAAGCCAAGGGCGTTTTACACTGGGTGTCTATTCCTCATGCTATAGATGCTGAAGTTCGTTTGTATGATCGATTATTTACAGTAGAAAATCCTTTGCATGATCAGGATATTGATTTTAGAGATTATATCAATCCAGATTCTTTATCTGTAATAAAAAATGCGAAATTGGAACCTAGCTTACAAAATATGTTGCCAGGAAATCGTTATCAATTCATGAGAAAAGGGTATTTTTGTGTTGATAAAAATTCAAAGTCGGATCAATTGATTGTGAATCGAACGGTTACTTTGAGAGATAGTTGGGGGAAGAAAAAATAGGATTCGAATTTTATAGAAATATAATAAATCAACTTTTTAAAAGTCCTAAATTTTTGAAAAGTTAAAAAAGAAAACATAAAACTATACATGCTTAGCATATTTTATAAGGAAATTAATTCTTTTTTTAGTTCGTTAATAGGTTATATCGTTATCGGTTTATTCTTATTAATGGTAGGGTTGATGATGTGGTTTTTCCCAGATTATAGCCTGTTGAATTACAATTATGCTTCTTTGGATCAATTATTTGATATCGCTCCAATGATATTTTTATTTTTGATTCCTGCGGTGACGATGCGCTCAATGGCGGAAGAAAATCAAACGGGAACGATTGAGTTACTTTTTACCAAACCAATCACCAATTTGAATATTGTTTTAGGTAAATATTTTGCAAGTTTAGCATTGTTAGCTTTAGCGTTGTTTCCAACATTGATTTACTATTATTCCGTCTATCAATTGGGATCGCCAGTGGGAAATTTAGATACTGGAGCAATCATTGGCTCTTATATCGGCTTGTTTTTATTGGGCGGTGGATTTATTTCTATTGGAATATTTGCTTCGTCCATTACCAATAATCAAATTGTATCCTTTTTATTAGCCATGTTTTTATGCTTTTTCTTCTATTGGGGATTTGATTTTGTCAGCCGAATTCCAATATTTGTTGGAAAAACAGACAATATAATCCAGCAGATTGGTATGGAAAATCATTATCGATCTATAAGTAAAGGCTTGGTAGATACAAGAGATTTGGTCTATTTTATTTCTATAATTGCTGTCTTTATTGTCTTTACTGTAAATGTTTTAGAAAGAAAACGAAATTAATATAAATTGAGTAAAAAAAACAACATACAACATTGGATTCCAATCATTTTTATAGTGGGTATCGCTATTGTAATCAATATGCTTTCAGGATATTTTTATACTTCTTTTGACCTCACTGGAGACAAAAGGTTTACGATGACAAAGCCTACAAAAAAATTGTTGAAAGATGTCAAAGATGTGGTTTTTATCAAAGTTTTATTGGATGGTGATCTACCTGCTGGTGTAAAAAGACTTCAATCATCAACACAAGAATTATTGGATGATTTTCACTCGATAAATTCAAATATTGAATATGTTTTTGCCAATCCAGGGGTTGGGTCTGTTGAAGAAATTAATGAAAGACGATTGGAATTGGCAAAGGATGGAATTTATCCTACCAATTTGAGAGTGAAAGGCGCTGATGAAACCAGAGAGATTTTGTTTTATACTTACGCTATCGTGACTTATGGTGGTAGAACAAGAGTTATAAATCTAGTGGATAAAAAAGGGGGCGTTTTGGATGAACGAACTATTAATAATTCAATTAGTCTCTTAGAATTTAAGTTTGCCAACGCAATAAGCAAAGTGTTGCAAGTTGGACAAAAACATGTAGCTTTTTTGAATGGGCATGGAGAATTGACCTTAGAACAAACTGTAGATTTTCGTCAAACACTTCGGAATTCATATAATGTGGGCACCTTTAATCTGGATAGTACACATATCATTCCTAAGCAAATCTCCTTGTTGATTATTGCAAAACCCCGTTTTAAATTTCCAGAAAAGCATAAATTCATGATTGATCAATATATTATGAATGGAGGGAAAGTAATGTGGTTGTTGGATCGTATTGGTGTGAATTTGGATAGTTTGTATCGTAATCCGAGATTTGCTCCAGTTGATTTACCTTTAAATTTGGATGACCAATTGTTTAAATACGGGGCTAGAGTTCAACCCAATTTAGTACTCGATTTGCAATGTACTAAAATAGAACTTGCTGTCGATAGAGAAGGTACAAAAGATCTTTTTGATTGGTATTATCATCCGCTTATCATTCCTCAATCGGATCATCCAATTGTGAAAGGACTTGATGGTGTAAATCTATATTTTCCATCTCGAATTGATACCATAAAAACAAAGACGGATATTAAGAAAACCGTTTTATTGGCTTCTTCAGAATATAGTAGAGAGCAGTTTTTACCTGTGCAACTTAATTTTGAAATTCTTAGATATAAACCTTTACCAGAAAAATTTAATAAACCCAATATTCCAATTGGGATAATGTTGGAAGGGGAATTTCCTTCTTTATATGAGGCTCGTGTTACTCGAGAAATGCGTGAAACACTTGATAAAATTGATAGCCCTTTTCAAAAACGCAGCCCAAAAACGAAAATGCTTGTCGTTGGGGATGGCGATATTGCTAAAAACTTGATAAGTCCGAAAGATGGTTCTCCTGTACCTTTGGGATATAATCGATGGGTGGGATATACTTTTGCCAATAAAGCATTTTTGATAAATTCAGTTGAATATATGTTGGATGAATCTGGAATTATTGAAGCGAGAACAAAGGAAGTAAAACTTCGATTGTTGGATAAAGTCAAAGCAAAAAAAGAAGCTATCAAATGGCAATTGATTAATATTTTAGTCCCCTTAATTTTGTTGGCGCTTTTTGGTTTGGTTTTCAATTGGAGAAGGAAACGAAAGTATGCAAGATAAATTTTAAGGCATTAGCTGTTGGTAACAGTTACATCGATTTCTTCAATTCGGATTATCTCAGAATATAGTAAAATCTATTAATATGAAAAAAAATACATCAATATTGATTGTTGCCTTTCTAGTCTTAGGGGGATTATTGTGGTATATGAATTCTACCCAAACCAAAACCACCTTGAATGAGGATGATTGGCATATCGGTATTAAAAATACAGATCAAATTGGTCATATTTTCTTTGCCAATAAAAATAATTATAAAATAGATCTCAAAAAGAAAAATGGTTCTTGGATTGTAAATGATAAATATCCTGCAAATCCTAATTCTGTGAAAAATCTATTAAGTACGCTAAAGAAAATGGAGTTGAGATATAGACCAACGGCAGCTGCAAAAAAAAATATGATCAATGCAATTGCGTCTACAGGAATCAAAGTAGAAGTATATGATTTGCAAGACAAAATGATGAAGACTTTTTATATCGGGGATGCAACCAATGATGAGCGGGGAGTGGTTATGATTATGGAAGGTTCTGAAAATCCTTACGTAATGCATGTCCCTACTTTTGAAGGAAATATTCGGGCAAGGTTCTTTTTAGTGGAAGAAAAATGGAGAGATAAGACTATTTTTAAAGAGGATCCTAGTAATATCAAGACTGTTTCTATTAATTATTTAAAACAACCTGAAAATTCTTTTGTCCTTAATTTGAAAACGGAAAAAGACTATACGGTTTCAAGGTTGTCTGATTCTAAATTGGCAAAGAGTAAGCATGCTTTGAAAAAAGGTATGGGGTCTGTATTTTTAAATGCTTTTACAAACCAAGTTGCCGAATCTTTTCAAAGTGATCAAAAACATCGAGATAGTTTATCTCAGATACGCCCATTTTGTGAAATTCAATTGGTAAGAAAAGATGGTACTACAAAAAATATGAAATTATTCCCGATAAATAAAAAAGGGGGTATTGATAAAGAAGGAAATATCATGCCTGCACCAGAATTGGATCGATATTACGCAGACATTGATGATGAATTTTATTTGGTACAAAATAGTTTGATTAAAAAAATGTTGTGGGGTTATGATTACTTTTTTGAAGAATAATTGGTTATCATTGTAAAAAAGAATCATGATTAAAAAACTACTAATTGTATTTTTTGCTACCTTTTTTTTAAATGTAGCAAATCCAAATCCTTGGGGCTTCTTTGGTCATCGAAGAATCAATCGATTGGCAGTTTTTACATTACCACCTCCTTTGATTGGATTTTTCAAAAATAATATTGAGTATATTACAGAACATGCTGTGGATCCAGATAAACGAAGATATGCATCAAAGTTTGAAGCGATTCGTCATTATATAGATTTGGATCATTGGGGAACGTTGCCTTTTGATAATTTGCCAAGAACGTGGTTGGGGGCATTGTCTAAATTTACAGATATTTATGCAGTTCAGAACCAAGATACGATTCAAATTCTTGGGGCTGATGTATTCGATTATGATAAAAAAATACTAAAAACGCCAATTGGAGATATTGACAAAAGACGTTATAAATCATTCATTTATCATAATATTTTTCCACAATATTACAATGAAAATTGGACGATTCATCAAGATTCTATGCGTAATTTATTTGAAGACAATTGGAAATATCCAAATGCCAAAATAATCGCAATTGATCGAATTTCTGATGAAGGAATTGTTCCTTATTATTTACCGAGAATTGAAAAACGATTGACCAAAGCGATGAGAAATAGAGATATTACTGATGTTTTATCCCTTTCAGCAGATATTGGGCATTACATTGGAGATGCATCCGTGCCTTTGCATACCACTCAAAATTATAATGGGCAAATGACTGAGCAGCATGGAATTCATGCTTTTTGGGAAAGTCGTATCCCTGAATTATTTGCTGATGATACCTATGACTTTTTTGTAGGTGGAGCAAATTATATCGAAGATACTAAGACCTTTTATTGGGATATCGTTTTAGAAAGCCATCGACATGTAGAAGATGTTTTAACTTTTGAAAAGGAATTGAGTAAAACCTTTCCACAAGATCAGCAATATTGTCAAATAGAAAGAAATAATGTGATGATTCGTTCGCAATGTGATAATTATACAAAAGCGTATCAAGATAAAATGGACGGATTGGTGGAGTCTCGTATGAGAAGTGCGGTTAAGTCCGTAGGAGATATTTGGTACACCTGCTGGGTGAATGCTGGAAAACCAAATCTATCTGAAATTGAAGTGAAATGGTCTGAAGATGATATTCAAAAACAAAAAGAATTGGATTCAAAATATAGAAAAGGAAAGATTAATGGGCGTGCCCATGAGTGACAGTTTTTTTGTTTTAGTTTAGAAGTTGGGCTATCCCTATCTTCGTTGGTATATGGGTTGAGTGCTGCGATGTTAACGAACTGTGAAAAAATAAAAAATAAAAAACATAAAACATATATTCCGAACATTCATTTTTACACAATTCCTATGCTAATTTAAGAACTATTGTGTGGCGAATCATCGTCTATCCCATCACTGAAATTTCTTTTCCAAAATCAGCTTGACTATCACCTCAAAAAAATCAGGTTTCGAGAATTCCGATTCTGACCAAAGCATCTCACTTCTTTTTTCTATCTTTGCTCCAACGCAAATTAAATGAAGGAAAGCAAAAGCCACATTATCAATCAAGATGTTTTATCAATCAGTTTGTTTTTACTGATGAGTGTGCTTTCATTGGTTTTTGGAGAGGTTGATTTTTCATTACATGATTTTTCAAATCTATATATTAGTCAAACCGTACTGGATGGAGTAGATGCTACAAAAAGAGTAGGATTGTACTATAAATTGGTGCTTTGTAGCTTTATTTTTCTACCTGTTTTGTATTGGATAATCAACAATTGGAAAATAAGTACACCATTTTTAGATGGTTTATCTATCATTTCCACCACAGGGATATTTTTGATAGTAGCGAGCATAATGGGCGTGGATAATGTCAAAAGTAGTGCATTTGTTCAGATGTTATTTGGATTGATGTTGGTTTTGTGGATTTTAAATAGATTAGCTATATTTGATGTTTTTGCAAAAAAAAACTACTTATCCTTTGTTTTTTCGTTTTCATTCTCCTTGCTTTTTCTCGAAATATTTCTATTCAATAGTGTTGATTGGGTAGTTGATTCTATAGGATTAGTTTATGTCTTAACGGTATTCTTCTTATCTATTTTCCTTGGTATTTTAGACAAAGTAGGAATCGAGTTTGAAAGAATGGTCAAATTTTTCCTGCCTGTAATACCGATTCCAATACTGGGATTTTTATCGTTAGAAATACTCTTTTATTTTCAAAAAACAAGTCAAATTTTCATTCCATATAAAATGGTGTTTATAGGGATGATATTTGTGGCTTATGGAGTCATCTTTTTTATTAGAAGAAAGAAAACAAATTCTATTTCTCATTTGGTCAAAAGATATTTTGTACCATCGGCATTATTATCTTTTGTACTATTGACATTGTATATCCCTATTCAAAATCAATCCAAAGAGATGTTTGAATTGGCAAATAACGCAAATGCGGTAATGAAAATATTTCAATTTGCAGAAATTCCATTTGTAGAATTTTTCTCTTCCCACATGTCTTCAGATTTTTTGTTTGGAACAATTTATAATCTATTTTTTGGATACGATGGTTCATTGGATTTTATGATTTATCAATTTGGATATATCGCAATTGCTTATTTTATTGCTTTTTATTTTATGTACAAATTATTTGATAATGCATTGATTTCCTTCCTTTTTATCATCTCATTTCCTTGGTTTGGTATATTGTTTTATCACTCGATGGTTTATCCCTTGATTACATTTTTTGAAATTTTGAGTGTGGTTAAGCATCAAAGTTACAAGGGATTTTTATGGGTCTTATTGAGTGTTTTGATGCTGATTCTTTGGCGATTGGAAATTGGAGTCGCCACTTTATTCTCAGCCATAGTATTCTTACCACTTTCATTTTATTTGAATGGAGAACAAATTGAGAAAAAAATGTTATTGAAGGCAGTGATCACGGTTTTCTTAACTATTGTTGTAGGAATTGCTCTTTCTTTGATTGTAATTTCTCCCGACCAATTGATGTCCAATTTCAAGAGTTCCTTGCATTATGTACGTGCCAATCAAGCTCATGCCTATAGTAAGGTTGCAAGGAATTTTAACCATCAATTTTATCAATTTTATTTTATAATGCCATTGGTGGCGGTTTTATTCGTCTTGTATATTGGGTTTTACCTAAAAAAAGCAAAAATGATGATTGTCAAACAGAGATTTGCATTAAATGGATCTTTGTTTTTGTATTTAATCTATCTTTCAAATTTTCAACGTGGTCTAGTGCGACATGGATTTATGGAAGGAATGGATAGCTTTATCGCATCAATATTTTACTTGGCAACTGTCTTATTTATATTTTCGTTTTTAATATCAAAAAGGGTTTCTTATCAATATTTCTCTTTCTACACTATCAGCTTTTTATTGATAATTTTCGTTAAGTATTATCCTATTGATATGGAGTCAACGCTTTTTGAAAAGCTATTAAAAGGGTCTAGTTTAAAGAAAATTGATACTCATTTCAATGCAACGACCTATCAAGGTAGAATGGTAGAAAATAACCAGTTTGCCAATGAAAACTATAATGAATTAAAAGATTTTTTAGATGCTAATCTGAATGGGCAGCAAACATTTTTAGATTTTTCTAATACACCCATGCTCTATTTTTATTGCGAAAGAAATGTACCTGGATACTTTTGTCAAAATCTTCAAAATTCAATCGATGATTACTTGCAATTGGAGCATTTGAAAAGGGTTAATCCCAAGGATGTACCCATTGTGGTCTATTCCAATTTTCCAACATCTTGGTTTGATAACAACGATGGTGTCCCCAATGCAATGCGGCATTATTTGATTGCAGAATATATTTATCAAAATTATCATCCTTATAAAATTATCAATAAACATAGTATTTGGATTTCTAATGAAATGAATTTGGAGCCTAGTGTGGAGATGGATAATTTGGTTCTTAAACCGCAAAAATATGATTACAAACATGCCGCTAAGGCGATAAATCAGCATTTTGAATTAAAAGAAAATACACATTCCTTAAAATTAATAGGTACTTCTGAAAATGGAAATGATATGTTCCAATTAAAGGAAGGAATCAGTAATCAAGGATACGTCTTCGCTAAAATATTTGTTGAAAATCCGCAAATTAATAAGCAAATATTAATTGATATCATGAGCGACAACCGAAAAATCGGCTCTGTGTCCTTTTATTCATCGAAAAATGATACAACATACATGATAAGTTTAAGTAATCATTATCTTTGGCATCGCTTTGACGCTTCACATCTTATTATACGAAAGGCTGATGGCATGAAAGTGACCAAAATTGAATTTTACATAGATTTGAGAATAGAATAATTTATCTATTTAATTCAATTTAGTGGATTACTTTGAAATAGCAATTATCGTTTCTAATATTAAATAGTAGTAAATTAACATGAATACGAGAAATAAAATTTTCTTAGATAAATTTATCGCAAAACCATTGGGGATTATCCTCAACGTTTTTGTACGTATTCTCGGTAAAATCCTACGCATTGATCATGATTTAGATAAAGAATTCAAAACTATTGCAATTTCTAAATTCAAAGGTCTAGGGAGTATTTTGCAATCAACTCCAATGATAGATGCTATTCGGAAACGATACCCTAATGCGGAGATAATTTATGTGAGTACTAAGTCTAACGAAGGTTTACTTAATAAAATTAATTGGATTGATACGGTCATTGTGGTGGATGATAGCAGTTTGTGGAGATTTCTCGTTTCAAACATCAGTGCTTTATGGAAATTAATTAAAAAACGTCCAGAAATTTATTTTGATTTAGAAATTTATTCTGATTATAGCACGTTATTTACCACTTTTACGCTTTCAAAAAATAGGGTCGGTTTTTATCTGAGATCTAGTTCGTTCAGAATGGGGATTTACACACAAATGATGTTTTTTAATCCAAGAGTTCCGATTTCAAAAGTGTATCTCCAATTGTCAAAATTGATTGATTGTGATGTCGAAGCAGCTTCGTTTTTTGACTTTCCAAAGCATGAAGATGCTTACAAAATATCTGATAAACCCTATATTGTTATCAATCCAAATGCTTCCGATTTACGGCTGGAACGTCGTTGGGAAATGCATAAATTTATTGAGATTATTAAGTTGATTTTAAAAAAATATCCAAACTTTGATGTGGTATTGATTGGAGGCAAAGATGAAGCAAAATATACCACGGAGATTTATGAATCAATTGATAGCAATTCACTGATTAATTCCGCAGGAAAAACAACCCTGAATCAACTCATCGAAATCATTCAACAAGCGGCTTTGCTTGTTACAAATGATACAGGACCCATGCATATTGCTTTTTGTACGAAAATTCCTGTCGTATGCTTATTTGGTCCTTGCGCTCCTGAACAGTACGGTACCAATGAAAGAGCATTTATTGTTTATCGTAGGCTTTATTGTAGTCCATGCGTTCATGATTTTGAAATTGCTCCTTGCAAAGGGGATAATCAATGTATGAAGTTAATCGAAACACTAGAAGTTTTTGAAACAGTCGTTAAAGCATTGGATTCTCAGAATAAGGAAATGAAAATTATGCATACGGATTTGATTCTTAGTACGAAAGAGAAGATTTTTGGAAAGATTGAAAGATAAATACCATTCCCTCGAAAATTCAACCGTTCCCTAATTTTTTTCCCCCTATCCATAATAATTTCCTAGTTTTGATATGAAACTAACACAGAATAATGAAATCTTATTACATATTTTTATATGTATTGCTTTCTACAATAGTAGTAAATGCACAACAAACATATAGGGGAACTTATCAAGTTGCAAATTCAAATTCAAAATCGGAATCATCAAAATTCGATAATTTTATAGAAAAGCATTTTGATGAAAATTCTATTTTTCAACATGTTTTTACAAAACCTATTCCAGATTCAACAAAGCCTAATGATGGAATTATTCATTACGCCAAAGAGTTTAATCTGGGGCATATTGCATGTTCCGACGGTGGTGATTGGAAATGTATTGGCCCCACAGGTCGTCCCGAAGGTAGGAGCAATAGTAAGGGGGCTGGTCAAATTCATGTTCTGAAATTTAGCCCTAAATACACATCGGATAAAACGATTTATGCAGGAACTAATTTTGGTGGTGTTTGGAAAAAAATAGGAGATCAGGCTTGGGAAAGCCTGAATACAGACAATCAATTGCCCGTAAATTCTGTATCGGATCTAGTAATTGATCCTACGGACAAACAGCGAATTTATATTTCCACGGGGGATGCAGAAATGCTTTTGGGGCATAATTTATCTAAAGAAGCAGGTGTGATTTCCAAGCATACACCCATTTTTACCTGTGGAATGTATCGGACAGTTGATGGTGGTCTTCATTGGGAATCTATGAATGGAAAGGATGAAGCTTTGCTGAATTTCTTTAAAAATGGTGCTGTAATTCGAAAGATTATTATGCATCCCTTTGATTCGAAAATTCTTTTTATCGCTACAAGTGAAGGCGTTTTTAAAACAAAAAATGCTAGAGACCAATATCCTGTTTGGGAGAAAATTTCAAATGATTTTGATGATAATGAGTTGAAAGGTCTTGAATTTAAACCTAATAATCCAAAAGTAATTTATACAAGTGGACAAGATATTTATCGCTCAATGGACGGTGGGGATACTTGGAATTCTATGACTGGACGTAGTTTTGGATTGGATTTGAAAGAAATGTCAAGTAAATTTACTGTTTATCGAATCAATATTGCGACTACAAAGGCTGATGCTGATTTGGTGTACGCCTATATTGTAGGAAAATATAAGGAAGCTAAACGAAGTAGAGATTTGACTATTTTCTTGTATAGGTTTGATGGTAAAAGATGGCAAGAATTGCATAGTCCAAAACGACAAGATGGGAGTGGAATCATTTCTGTAACTAGAACGGCTATTATTGCTTCTCCATATAATAAAAATGAAGTGTATTTTGGTACAACAAAAGTGTATGGAGGTAAAGATGTAACGCAAAAAGTAGCGGCACTTTCTCCTTATGTTGGAAATCAATATCATGCTGATGTTCATGCTTTTGCCTTTGAACCTTGGACGAAAAATTTATTTGTTGGAACAGATGGCGGTATTCATATCAAGGATTTAAGGAAGACCAATACTTCTGGATGGACAGATATTTCTGATGGATTACAAGTGGCTACCACCTATAAATTTGATCATGTTGACAATGGTACAGAACGAATAATTATTGGAAATCAAGATACAGGAACCTATGTTTATGAAGATGGAAAATGGGAAATTATAGCGGGCGGTGATGGATTTAATGGCGAAGTTGATGGCAAGTCGGGTATTGCTTTTTTTTCCAATCATGATGATGATTTGGCAACGTATGATTTTAATAAAAAGAAATTTGGAAGAACAGAACGCCGTATTGGAGCCAAATATGAAAAAAGATATCTTCCCAAGGAACCAGATGGGAAAAAAGTGAAAATTAGAGGCGTTTTTAATGCCTTAAATCATCCTAAATCAGAAAAAATGATTTTTACAATGTCAGAATTGTATGAACGTCAGATTGAAGGTGCTATAAAATCCAAAATGAAAAGTAAGGAGGTTTGGAAGGTTGTTTCCGATATTGGAAAAGCAGGTTATCCTACTTGGAAACGACAATTTCAGATATTTGACATTTCGCCTTCAAATCCTGACTATATTTTGACTGCAATTCCAGGTACGTTGGAAGACATACCTCCACGCTACAATGAAGGATTTATGATTGATCCTGTTTTGTTTCGATCTACAACGGGCGGATGTGATGGCGTAGAAGATTATAAATCTAAAGATTATTTTACTGATATTACTCAAAATTTGATTAAATCAGGGATCAAATGCGAGCAATATGTTCCTTTGAATAAAGAAGTTAAAACAGCCCAAGTTCCCATCATTACGGGTATCGTTTTTCATCCTGAAAATCATTTGAAGGCGTGGATTACCTTTACGGGGTATGAACCAGGAATTGAAGTGTGGGCAACCGAAGATGGTGGAGATACATGGTTTAATGCGGACTCAACGGGCTCATTACATAATCTGCCCATCCATTGTATTACCTATGAGTATGGAAGTGATGAGATGCTTTATATTGGAACGGATGCGGGTATTTTTTATAAGGATGCTACTATGAAAGATTGGATGAAATTTTGTGATTTTCCGAATGTACGCGTTACCGATTTAAATATTAATTATTGTATGGGTGTGCTTAGGGCATCTACTTTTGGACGTAGTTTATGGGAGGGTAATTTGATGGGAAAGAAATCCAGTTTAGGCGAAATTGAATTGGAAATTGATGAAGAAACTACTTGGGATTTTGATAGGGGATTGGATCGGAATCTGCGAATAAAATCGGGGGCAAGACTCACTATTCGTGGAACATTGGAAAATCCAACCATTTTCAGTATGCCAAAGCATGGAAAAATTATTGTAGAGCCAGGAGCCACGCTCCGAATTATTCATGCTTCTGTTACAAATAATTGTGATCAAAATTGGGATGGAATTCAGATTTGGGGAGATAGTACATATTGTCAAGTGCCAGAATACCAAGGGTATCTGTATATGCAAAACGCTGTGATTGAAAATGCTAAGGTGGGCATATTTATTGGACATCCAGTTGATGAATCAAAGGCGGGCGGGATTGTAAATGCTTATAAATCTGTTTTTAGAAAGAATAAACAAAATACAATGTCTATGCAATATTCAAATCCGAGCAGCCCTAATCGTGGCTATGAAACGGCTACTTCCTTTGAAGGGTGTGTTTTTGAATAACGTTTTGATTCGGAGAAAATATTGTTGATAGTTGAGCAGCTTAGGCGATTTTGCCTATGCAAAATCTAGTTGAGCAGTTGAGTTTGATTATATTCATAAATAGAATTTTATTCATGAATCAGGTACACGTTCGCCTAGCAACTCACCTGCTCACCTAGGTTGTCGTTGAGACAACCGCCTAAACTTCTCCACTTTTAGCAAGAAAATTGAGCAAGTTAGGCGATAGTTTATGTATCTTTGTAGCTCATACGAATTTGGCAATAATATGTCCGATTAAAATATACCAATTTATATTTCGGGCATATTATCACCAAAATCGTAATTTTATGAAGAAAACTATAGAAGACTAGAAAATGCTAAATTATATAAAAAGCGTATTAGAAAATATGCCACCGAGTTGGTTGATCTTGACAACCCATAGATTAGATATTTATAATGAAAAACTGGCTAAAACGCAATTTTTGGAGCAGTTTGAAACCTTATTTAAGGAAAATATCTTTGATAGAAAGACGCTAAATGAGTTGCCTACGGCCTTCGATTATATTCGATTGGGACATCCGTTGTCTTGCATTTTGGAATGGGCAATTGCTAAGTTGAATCATTTAGAAGCGAATGCTGTTATCAGTTTTTCATCAAAAACGGTTCCTATCTTGGCTATTTTGAGAAAAAATTTATTAGACAATAAAAATAATCAAATCATCTATACAGGTGAATTGCCCGAGTTTTTAGATATTGAAATTCTTAGGAATATTTATGGTTATAAATTTGAATTAAAGTGTGTAGCAACTGGCGCAGAAATTCATAATTTTGATGGCACTACCATTTTTATTTCACAGCAAGAAGATGTTTGTAATTTCAATCTAGTACCCAATATTGATTTTTTTATTAATTTTCATTCAGATTTAGGAAGTATTTTATTGATAAATGGAGATCAAAATGAAAATTATATTTCAGCGATACAACATGTACGCAGACGAGAGACGATCGCAATGACACCTGCCAATTCATTAGAGACCCTAAATACTCTAATTGGAAAATCTTTTGATGATAAAAATAAAAAGCGTGAAGCGGATAAAAAGATAGTATTAGATTTGATTAAAGGAATTACAGGTTCCAATACAAAGGCAGTACTCGGATCCAGCGGATTGTCTATTCAATATGCGATTTTAATGGGATTGATCCATGATGCTCAAGAAAATCATATAGGAAAAGATATTAAAATTATCGTTCCAACCAATTGTTATGGAGGAACCAACGATCAAGCAAGACGTGTAGCTGCGTGTATCAATAATGTGGAAGTGGTTGATTTAGCCGTAGATGGGGGAATGGATATGGTACAAAGTATAGATGAAGTTTTGGCTAAAATTGCGCTTGAAGATGCTGTGCCTTACATCATCGCTGAGATTCCAACCAACCCACGTGTGGAGGTGCCAGATTTGAATGAATTAAGAGATGTTTTAAGTGCAGTACGTAAAACCAAAGATGGAGAAATCGCCATTGACCCTGTTTTTATTTTGGATCAAACATTTTGTCCTAATGTTCACTTCTTGGGAGAAGATGATGTACTTTCAACGGTAAGGACAATTTCATTTGCGAGTGGATCAAAGTTTCCAAGTGGTGGATTGTGCACTGCGGGTTACTGTTTGGCGAATAAAAAAGCTGAATCTTTGATGGAAAAAATCGAAATTCATCTTCAACTTTGTGATAATGAAGCTACAGATTTGCAGATTGAAATATTGGCAAAACAATTACCTTCAATGAATGAAAGAATTCATGATGCTTATTTGAATACTCGTGAATTTGTAAATTTTATCAAAAAAACTTTGCCAACAGCGAAAATAAATTTTGTTTCAGATGAATTAGCAGCAATGGGATTCACTCCATCTGTCTTTTCATTAGACCTACCCACTAAAGGTAATTCTGATGTGGAAAGAGAAATGTATAAAAGAGCATTAAATCATAAATTAATCAATTTAATGATTTCTAAAATTCCATCGGAAAGCAAATATTGTGTGAGTTATGGGCAACTAAAAGGTTGTTATTGGACGATACCTGCTACATCTACGCAGGGAACTACGAAAGAAGGTGATAAAGACTATATTGCTAGGGTGGCGCTTTCTCCGAATATGAATCTTGAACTTCATAAAATGATATTTTTGGAGTTTGTGGATGGGATATGAGGGGTAAAGAAATCGAAATATCTTTCATTTTCCTACCGTGACCGGAAATAAATATAATGAATTTATCACTAAAAATCAACGAGAATTAGTACATTTACGGCTGAATAGTATAAGCTTAAATTGAACCAGTTGATGGGAAATTTAAAAGATAAAGGAATAAATCAAACTTGGTTGGTATACCTAATAAAAGACAACTAAGTTGAGAAGATTTTTACAAAATAGCGGATGTGTTGCATGATGAGGATAGTGAAATGTTGGTTATAAAGAAGAAAATAGGATGAGTAAAGAGAAATTTACATTTATTGATTTGTTTGCAGGCTGTGGAGGGCTTAGTGAAGGGTTTTATCAACAAGGCTTTAAAAGTTTAACTCATGTTGAAATTGATTCACATGCTTGTAAAACGCTCAGAACACGAATGATTCATTATAAATACTCTGAAAATGAAGCATCTGTTTTAGAAGAGGATATTACCAATCCAAAAATTGTTCAACTTATTGAAGAAGAAATAAAAGGTCAACAAGTTGATTTAATTATTGGAGGACCACCTTGTCAGAGTTTCTCAACACTTGGAAGGGCTAAAGATGATAAAGGCATGTCTGATGATCCAAGAAATTTTTTATTT
>CAMZLN010000274.1 GCA_947311465.1 uncultured Saprospiraceae bacterium | reverse complement strand
AGCCTATATAATTTGAGTCTTCTGGTGAATTTCTCTAAATTCACTAGCAAAAAACGAAAATAAAACAATCAGGAATTGAAAAAATATAATCTCTATTATTAGCCGATTATATTTTATCATTTCCTAAAATACTAAGCCTTTTTTGGCTTCACAGAATGGATTAATACGGGATAAAGCATATTTAACACTATGCATTACTAGATCTCACGGACTATGTGTACTTTATTAGAATACTATCATGATAATACCATGTATAGAATGACTATGTACTAGTTTGTTATTTATTGGATAAAAAATGGAACAATGTTTCGTCACGACGACATGTTCAAACCAAACAAATAAACCAAAAATAATAGACAGCATGTGAGTTGGATGACATCCGAATTTATAGTTTGTTAACCTTTTAAACTTCTTATTGAATGGAAGAAATTTTTGTAATCAAGAGAGACGGAACACGTTCTCGAATTGATTTATCAATGATTCACGAAGCAGTAGATTGGGCTTGTAATGGCTACGACAATGTATCTACTTCTGACATTGAGATAAACTCAAAACTACAATTTTACGAAGGAATCACTACCAAAGCAATTCAAAAGGTAATGATTCGTTCTGCTGCTGATTTAATTTCACTTGAAAAACCGAACTACCAATACGTTGCGGCAAGGTTGTTATTAATGGATTTAAGAAAATCTGTTTATAAACAATTGAATCCAATACCGTTTGAGTATTTAGTCAATAACAATATTAACAATGGCGTTTATGATAAAATACTTTTAGAAAAATATGAAAAACAAGAAATAGTATATTTTGGAAAAAAGATAGACTATGATAGAGATTTCAAATTTACTTTTGCAGGGATAAGTCAAATGGTGGATAAATACCTATTGCAAGATCGTAAAAGTGGTGAAATCTATGAAACACCACAAGAAGCATTTATGCTGATTGGGATGTATATGTTTATGGATTATAACAAGGCAAAACGAAAGAAATATGTGTTGCGATTTTATGATGCGCTTTCAACTTTCAAAATTAGTTTGCCTACACCTATCATGTCAGGTGTACGAACTCCACTTCGTCAGTTTAGCTCATGTTGTTTGATAGATGTAGGCGATTCTCTTGAATCCATTTTACATTCAAATACCGCAGTGGGATATTATACTGCCCAACGCGCCGGAATTGGATTAAATTTCGGAAGAATCAGAGGGCTTAATGCTCAAATTAGAAATGGTGAAGTTATCCATACAGGATTAGTACCCTTTTTGAAAGTATTTGAAGCTACTACTAAGAGTTTTACACAAAATTCAATTCGTGGTGGAGGATCTACTTCAACGATGCCGTTTTTCCATTGGGAAATTGAGACATTCATACAGTTGAAAAACAACAAAGGTAATGACGAAAACAGAGTCCGTAGAATGGACTATTCTGTTGCAGTCAATAAGCTTTTTAGAGAGCGAGTAAAAAGAAATGAAGATATCACTTTGTTCTCAATGGAAGAAGTGAAAGATTTATATGAATTGATGTATAGTTCTGATATTGAAGAATTTATATCAAGATATGAGTATTATGAAAAATCTACAAAAGTACGTAAGAAGTTTATAAATGCTAGGGATTTTTATATGAATCTATTGAAAGAGCGTTATGAAACGGGTCGAATTTATATACTAAATGCAGATCATGTAAATACACATAGCTCCTTCAAAGATAACATCTATATGAGTAATCTTTGCCAAGAAATCACCTTGCCTACATCACCACTGGTTGATGTAAACAAGAGTAAAGGTGAAATTGCAATGTGTATATTGAGCAACGTCAATCTTGGAAAAATTGATTCTATCAGTGAATTGGATGAATTGACCGAATTATTGGTACGTTTTCTAGATGAATTAATTGACTATCAAGAATACCCAGTAAAAGTTGCGGAAAAATCTACCAAACGAAGAAGAAGTCTAGGTATTGGCGTTTCGGATGTATTCAACTTTCTTGCAAAAAACAACTTGCATTACGATACCAAGCGTGGACGTGAAGTGATGCATGAATATATGGAACGTTTCCAATATGGATTGATTTCTGCATCAGCTAATTTGGCTAAGGAAAAAGGGGCTTGTGAGTATTTCAGTAGAACAAAGTATTCAGACGGTATTTTTCCAATTGATACTTACTGTAAAAATGTGGATGAAATCGTTGATCATAATCTGAAATGTGATTGGGATAAATTAAGAGCTCTAGTGGAAAAAAACGGCTTGCGTCATTCTGCTTTAAGTGCAATTCCACCTGCGGCATCAAGTTCAATTGTTTCCAATTCTACACCAGGTGTAGATCCTGTAAGAAAGAAGTTAATTGCGAAGATGAGTAAATATGGTCCATTAAAGCAATTGGTTCCTGGTTACGAAACTTATGCCAATAATTATGTTATGGCTTGGGATTTAAACAATGAAGAATACGTGAAATTTATAGCTATTTTTCAGAAATTTATAGATCAAAGTATAAGTACAAATATCTATTATGATATTTCTCAGTATGATAATAATCAAGTTCCAATTCGAGATTTGATAAAACATGAAACTACTGCCTATAAATATGGTCTAAAAACCTTGTATTATTTGAATAGTAATGATAATTCTGGAGATGCATCTCAATTACTTGCACAAGAAGATTCAAAAAATCAATTAAACGGTAAGCAAAAAGTAGAAGTGGAAATTGAAATTGATGATTGTGAAGGTGGAGCATGTTCTGTTTAATAAAGATAAATATAAAAAATAAAAATGGCTGAGAAACAACCGGGGAAACCTTCGTTATATACTTCGAAAAAGATTGACTTTACCTCAGAACCCATGTTCTTTGGAGAAGGAAAAAATTTGCAAAGATATGATGTTCATAAATATCCTTTTTATGATAAATTATCTAAAAGGATGTTAAGTTACTTCTGGCGACCAGAAGAAGTATCACTAACTAAGGATAAAAATGATTTTGAGACTTTATCTGATCAAGAGCGTTTTATTTTTACAGAGAATCTAAAATATCAGATTCTCTTGGATAGCGTGCAGGGAAGATCGCCGTTTTTGACGTTTGGGCAAGCGGTTACTATTCCTGAAGTGGAGGAAGCGATTATAATTTGGGATTTCTTTGAGACGATTCACTCCATGAGTTATTCCTTTATTATCAAGAATGTCTATCCTAATCCAGAAAAAATATTTGACGATATCATGGACAATACCATGATTGAGGAAAGAGCTGGAGCAGTAACGCATCACTATAATGAATTTTACCAATATTTGATACAATATCAAGCTCAGCAGCTTGGAATGAAAGCCAAAAAAGAGATTACATTTAGAGAATTAAAAAAGAAAATGTATTTGGCCTTAGTTTCTGTTAATATTTTGGAAGGCGTGCGATTTTATGTGTCTTTTGCATGTGCTTTTGCATTTGCAGAAAACAAAAAAATGGAAGGTAATGCTAAGATTATCAAATTTATCGCTAGAGATGAAAATGAGCATTTAGCTATTACTATAAAAATGTTGCGGGATCTTCGAAATAGACCAGAAGAAGGTTTTTCTGAAATTGCGGCAGAATTAGATGATGAAGTATATGCATTATTTAAAGATGCAGCGGAACAAGAAATGAGATGGGCTGAATATTTGTTTAAAAGAGGATCAATTATAGGCTTGAATGATAAATTACTGATTAAGTACATGAAATATTTGACAGATAGACGTCTAAAAGCAATTGGGTTGAATCCAATTTACAATGAAAAAACAAATCCTTTAAATTGGATGAATCATTGGTTAAGAAATGATGCAGTTGAAGTCCTTCCGCAAGAAACAGAGATTTCGTCTTATGTTGTAGGTGGTTTGGATATGAAAGCTACTGCTACTGATGATGACTTTGACTTTTAAAGTTAGTTAAACATACTATTGAGAATAAAGCACCTGCATTTTTTGTGGGTGCTTTTTTTTTAATTGTCACTCGCAAACCATTCCGCATAACTACGGGCAGTCTCTCGCAAAAACGCATTATGCAATTCTATACCTTTGGGAAGTTTATGACGAATACGCTCTACCATATCCAATAACATATTTTCGCAAGTAGGCTGATAATCGACATACATTACTCTATCATTATGTTTTTCTATTCCTCTAAAACGAGAATCAGATCTCAGCACTAAAGTATGGTCAAATTTATCAATTACATTCACCATAATGACTTTTTTCAAAATAGCAAAATCGATAACCATTCCATTTTCTTCAATAGATTTATCATCCAACACCTCCCCTATCACAGTTACTCTGAAATGATATGAATGACCATGAATGTCACGACATTTCCCTGAATAATCTTCTAAAGCATGTGCTGCTTCGAAATCAAACTGTTTTGTAACTCTAATCCTGCTCATATTTCCTATTTATCAAAATGAGCACAAAGCTAATGATTCTAAGAAGTATTTAAAAGAAAAAGCAGATTATTTTAATTTCATATCTCTACACTGTTCTGTTTTTTGGAGCAGTGCATTTTCAAAATCTTTTAACATCAATTTACTGACTTGCGAATTGTCTTCGTGACAAGACAAACACTTTCCAACTCTCAATATTTTTATTTGTTCGACCTTATTCAAATTTCTAGTATTCGTTCTTGTAGAATTGCCTTTTTCATTACTCAAGAAACCAATCCATGCATCAATGGGCAGATTATCATTTGTATCTATTTTCATTGAAGGGGTAAAACTAACTACATCATTTAAATGCAATTCACCCCGCCCATATCCAAGTGCTACAGGATTTTTATGACAATTAGAGCATGTTTGTCCTTTGGAAGAAATAGTATGTGAAAACGTAGGTGCAAAATATCTAAAATGTTTCTTTTTAGGGCTATCAACAGAAAAATCAGATAGATCCAATTCCATAGTCATCCCTTGAATAAATGTCTTTATCTTTTCAATTTCTTGGTCAGAAACGATACCTAAAGTTGGAAATTCACTCAAATAAATAGCACCTTTCTCAATCCATTTCCCTTTATATTCTAAATGAGAAATGTGATTATATCTCATTTGACTTGTATCGAAACTAGTATGACAAGAAACACATTGAGGCGACCAAGAAGTATGACATGTTTCACATGCTAAACGAATATGAGCATTTTGAGTACATTGCCAAGAAGGTTTACTTAATACATGCTCTTCTTTTGATAATTTATTCACAAAAATCATAGAGTTAACAGAATTTGTATGAACATTTATCATAGGACCAGATTTTCCTACTACATATTTAACAGTCGTATCCATTTTTCGTAATTCGATGATTTTCTGAGACTCAGCGTCTAATTCATCAAATAACACTGATTTAGGAATATCATTTTTATGGCAATCAGTACAAGTAATTTTGACAGCGTTTTCTTGATGAGCATAGTAAATACCATCTCCCATTACTTCATTAGCATTATGACAATCAATACAATTTAAACCCAATTTATGATGAACATCTTCTTTAATAAATTCAAATAATCTTCCATCCTCTAATCTTCGAGTTCGTCCCCTTTCATTTTTACTATTTTTTTCCAACTCATGCCAACCTTCATAATTTGTAGAAATCCTTGCAGAACGACTATGGCAACCAAAACAATGGTTATTTGTAACATTTAGAGATAATTTTGGATGAATATTTGGTAAATCATCATATTCAGAATCCACATATTTATTATGAGAAACGATTGCTTTTTTTGAATAATTTAAATGACATGCATTACAGCCTCCCCCTCTTGATAATTCTGAAATTGGACCAGTTTCATTTTTTTTATTACCCAAATGACAAGATGCACAAAGTTGCTTCAAATGTGTATCAGAAGCAGAAGAGCCTAAACTTTCAATGTGATGAATAGCATTTAAATCCATAGATTCTCCAAAAATATGCTTATCAACAGCTACAACACCACTCATGGTATTCATCAAACTATTTTGCACCCGATGGTCAATTCCCACATGGCATCCCACTTGAGAACATGTTTTAGAAACATTGTCCAAGTTTCCTGGTATAGAAATCATATTTTCGTGAGCAGATTTTGAAAAATCCAAATCATTCCCAAGATGACATGAAATGCAACTTAAATCAGTATGTCCACCTGAAAACCCAATCATCTTTCCATGACATGATGCACAAGAAGAATTGTCATCCGAAGAAATTGATAAAGAATAAAAATAAGTACCGACAAGAAAAATAAAAGCAAGAAAAGATATAACCCACAATTGATAATAATTTCTTATTTTCTTATTTTTCTTACCCATTCTCGTTATCGTAGCCAAGCATGATTTTGAGTAAGTGGCGATCCAAATTTCTCAGAAGAAGCACCATTGTCACGAGATTCAACATTAATTACAGGTACACGTATATCTATAATATCAAAAACAGTATTAGTTGATGAACTATTATTAGTTCTGCAACCATCTTGCACTACTGTAATATTAGTGCTTGGGTAAGTTTGCTGTCGAGCTGCAGTTTCAAATCCAGTCTGAAATCTAAAACCAAAGGCATAGTTATAATTAGCTGTTTGATATAAATAGTGAATTACACCATCACAGGTACCCACATAAGTTTGTTTTCCTTCAGTAGCCTGACTCCGTATGTCATTTATTTGAGTGTCCGTTAAGTTAAGTGAAAAATTTGTAGGTAACCAACGCACAGCATCTGCGGTATTTCCAAAATGATTTATGTGTGCCAAATCACTTGTATATTCCAATCTTGTCCAGCCACCTCCATCAGTTGTCATATCACAATATACTTGAAATGCATTAGCAGTTGCCCCCCCATCAGGGTTAACCCAATAGGTTCCATCGCCTGTTGAAAACCCAGTATCCAAAATTGTTTTACATGATAAACCAGCAGATGCTTGATCTATCCCAGATCCTTCTACTTTCAATAGCCCAACTCCGTTATTACCCCATGTTGTGTTTATTAAACTACCATTGGCAACTACAACATCAAATACTCCTATATTTCCAGCAGTAATATTTACATCAATGGATGTAGAAGATTGAATAGTAACCGAATTAATAACACCTGTAAATCCGGGTATTGTTAAGACGGTGTTTTGATTAAAATGCACACCATAAAATGTTACTGTCTTTGTTGAATTAATCGTTAAACTTTCGGGTACTCTATTAGTCAAATAAGGAACATGCCAATCTCCAACAGCAACCCACTCTGTATCATCATAAACATAGACAATCTTATCTTCAGCATTATAAATTAACGAAGCAGTTTCGGGATTTGAAATTGCATTCATTTCAACAATTGTTGCAGCTGTTTTCAAAACCATCAAATCGCTTTTGTCAATTTGACTATAAGATAAATTAGAAATAAAAATTAAAACTAAAACTAAATAAAACTTTTTCATATACGTTTTTACTGTTGAAAAATAATCATATTAGATAAAATCAAAATTCAAGCCAAATGTAAGAAATTCTAATACCACAATGGAAAATATATTCATAAAAAATGAAATCCAAAAAATAATATATATTTTGTCTGTAAAGCTATTTTAGGCTTTATTTTTTAACTGTAAGCTATTTTCAGGCCAACACAAACAAATACTTCAAATCAAGATACCAACCCTTCCCTACGATTATCCACAGCACCTACCCAACGAGGTCCCTCTTTGGAAATCGAATTTGCCCCACCAAAAAACATAGAGTTATCAGTCCATTCTTGTACTTCACAATTCGAAATTTCATCTTTAGAAAAATCAAATCCTTTTTCGATATGAATAAGGTCATTTGAAACATGAATCCGAGGACCATTTACAGCTTTTTTAATTGGCAAATCAAAGGCAAGTTGATTAACAATAACACTGAAAATTGCCATTGGAATTCTACCTGCTCCACTACTACCCGTCACCAAAATTGGATTTTTATTTTCATCAATCACGATGGATGGAGACATCATAGATCCTAATCGAGTATTTGGCTTCCAAGAATGAAAACCATTTGGAAGAAGAGCTGCTTCCCCTAGCATATTATTTAGTAAAATTTGAGTTTGTGGTATTTGAACGCCCGCTCCTTCACCTATTGAAGCTGTGAGTCCGATTGCATTACCCCATTTATCAGCTACAGCAAAATGAGTGGTACTACCCAATTTATTCGTTTCTGAATTTTTTAAAAATGAGACTAAATCATTTTCAATCTTAGATATTTTTAATGCCGAATTTTGAATTTTCATTTGTAACTCCACATGCTCTCTTGAAAAAGGCTGTGTAGCACGATCAAAATATTCATCAAAATAAGTTGCCAAAACAGCAATGGATGCCCCCCCAATGGATGGAAAAGGATTTAAAAGTAATTTATGATTCCGTAAAGATTTTAAAAGTGGTTTTCGCAAAATCACCTGATAGTTTTTCATATCAGCCATCGTTAAATGTCCGCCATTACAAATTTGGTTTTGAATAAACTTTTGGGCAATTTCTCCTTCATAAAATGCGCTCTTTCCTTCTCTGGTTAAATAATCTAAAAAATCTGCCTTTTGTGAAAACGAAATATTGCTAGCCGCATTGATAAGATTATTATTATCTAAATAAGGATTATCATTTTTATACGCCTTTCTCAACATTGTTTCTGTCAATCCATAAATTCTTGCTTGGAAAGGAGTGGTGACAAATCCATCTTTGGCCGTTTGAATAGCTTGGTTTGCCAATTCTCTAATTGGAATACTTCCTAGTTGTTTATGCAATTCAAAAATACCAGCAACATTTCCTGGAGTAGCAACGGCACCTTCTCCGATATGAAATATTTCTGTTTGATCACCAAAATCAATTTCTATAGGATAAAAATCCAATTCAGAAACTGGCCGCTTTATAATCGGTGTTTGACAAAAGAAGTCAAATAAAATGGATTTTTTATCCTTGGTGTAAACATTTGCAAAACCTCCACCACCTGCTCCAGCCATAGTTGGCTCTACCACCCACGCCATAAAAAAAGCTGCGATAGCTGCATCAAACGCATTTCCTCCACAATCCAATATTTCCTTTGCGGCTTTTGATGTGAGATGATGTCCCGAAACCACTAAATTATTTTCCAACTTCACTTTTTTTATTCAAAGAAAATGATTTTATTTCAAAATCAAAAATCCACTATCAATATATTACGATAACTATTAAAAAATGTTTTTGAATAATATCTATCATTCAAATTCGAATTCAATGGGTATTACTCATTTTTCATCTAGCCATCAGTTTATTCAAAACATTTAATGTCAATAACTTACAAAAAGAATAACATTCTATAAGTCGTATAGAAATTTGATATACAAGTATTTAATAGCGAGATTTTTGTAAATAAGGAAAAGTTTTTTATATTTGCAGATATTAAGAAAAATCATTATTTGAAAAATACAAACATTTTGTATGAAAAAACAATCATCAAATCGCCAATACAATTTTCCAGATGCAGACCTATATATACAATGCATGGAAAAAATAAAATTTGCTCATCGAGACATAAAGCATTTTGAACAATATTCCTATTCAAAATCAAGATTATCTGGTTTTTTGAATCAGTGCAATAAATTTAGAGCATTGCCCGATGATGATGAGCTATTGGGAGATCAAATGGTTTTGACAGAAAAGAAAAAAGAAGCTTCGGAAAAATTGAAAGCAGCAATTCGAAGTATTATGACCAGGGTGGAAATGAAATATAATAATCGTACAGGACGATATCGAAAATTTGGGACATCCAAAATGGGTGATATGTCAGATGCTCAATTATTATTTTGTGGCAGAAGAGTAATTCGAGTAGCTAGAGCTCAAATGGATTTTCTGACCGATGTAGGACTCAGTGACAAAAATATACAACGTGTAGCGGATAGTGCGCAAGCTTTTGAGAATGCATTAAACTTCCAACAAGATAAAGTTTCAGATAGAGATATTGCTGTAGAACAAAGAGTGGATTTAGGCAATAAACTGTACAACGAATATGTGGTTTTGTGTAATATAGGTAAGGATATCTGGGCAGAAACTGATTTTGCGAAATATGAAAATTATGTGATTTATGAAAGCAATAATGATCAAAAAAAAGCAAGAAAGTTGAAAGAATCTAAAGAGAAAAATAGTAAATAATGACACCAAGTTTAAAGAAGTAATAAATTTTATCAGGATTATCAAACATTAATCCCAAAGATTATGTATTTTTGCAACGCTTTTCAGAAAAGGAATCTATTTTGGTATCTTTTTATGAAAAATGTCGTTATAATTCAAAAATAAACAAAATCTAAAAATGGCAAAAAGAAAAAATCAGGTTGACGATGAAGTAATGGTTGAAGTAATTGATGGAACAAGTTCAGCAGCATCTACTGGTAGTCTAATTGAAGACAATCAAAAAACTATTATTGGGGTATTATTTGCAGTTGCTCTAGCAATTGGACTTTATTATGCCTACAAGACTTTAGTGAAAATGCCAGCAGATCGAGAAGCAGCTGAAATGATGTATCAAGCACAAAGACAATTTGAGCAAGATTCATTTGCATTGGCCTTGACAAATCCAGGTGGTGGATTTCCAGGATTCGAAGATATCATTGACCAATATGGTAGTTCTCCAGCTGGAAATACTGCAAAATTTTATGCTGGTATCTCATATTTAAACTTAGGACAATTTGATAAAGCTGTTGAATCACTAAAATCATTCTCTCCAACAGGTGACATTTTACCCATTGTAAAATATGGTGCAATTGGAGATGCATATTCAGAATTAAATGACATGGACAATGCACTTTCTTATTACAAGAAAGCTGTTGCTCAAGGAGATAATTCAGTTTTATCACCAATTTATCTTAAGAAATTAGGTCTTTGGTTTGAAAAAAATGGTAAAAAAGAAGAAGCTTTGGCTCAATACCAAATCATTAAAACTAAATTTCCAAAATCATTGGAAGGTAGTGATATTGACAAGTATTTGTCTAGAGTTCAGTAAAATATATTGATACTTAAATAAAAAAAAGATAAGTCTATTGGCTTATCTTTTTTTTTGGCATATTGCAAAATTTACATCATTAAACTTTTAAAAAAAAATGGCATCTGCACTTAAAAATTTATCAAAATACGATAAAGCATCACTTCCAACTTGCGAAAAAATGAAATTTGGAATTGTGGTAGCGGATTGGAATGAAGAAATCACCCACGCACTTTACGAAGCTTGTTTTTCAACTTTAAAAAAACATGGCGCAATTGATGAAAATATAATCACAATCCAAGTACCTGGTGCCTATGAATTAACATCCGCATCTGCCCTATTAATTGAGCATAAAAAAATTGACGCTGTAATCTCACTTGGATGCGTCATCAAAGGTGAAACTAGTCACAATGAATATATCAATTCATCTGTAGCAATTGGTCTTACAGAATTGGCAATCCGCTCTGGAATTCCATGTATTTTTGGATTATTAACACCAAACAACTGGGAACAAGCCAAAGACAGATCAGGAGGAAAGCTTGGAAATAAAGGTGTTGAAGCCGCAGTTACAGCAATTAGAATGATAGACTTGAAAAATAATCTTTCGAAAAGAGAAGCAAAAATTGGATTTTAGAATCTCCAAATTTGAATTTTATTAAAAAAATTTCTAATTTGTCTCTTAATTTAAAAGAAAACAAAAACGAACTATTATGATTAGAAGTATTATTCGCCTAGGTATATTCCTTGTACTTGCACTATTAGGTTACAATTATTTTTATGGGACAGCATCTGAAAAAGCACAATCTAAAGAAATTGTTCACGATGCAACACAGCTTGGTAAAAAACTATTTACTAAGGTTGGTAGTTTATTGAAATCAGAAAAAGCAAAATTTGATGATGGTAAATTCGATGAAGCTATAGGAAATGTCCGATCAGCTATTGGAGATTTAAAGGAAAAAATTGTTAACGAAAAACCTGAATTAAAAGACGAGATAAAAGAATTGGAAAAAAAGAGAAAAGAACTAGCAAAAGAAATTTCTGAAGGGGAAAAAGATGGGTTTACGGAAGAAAATAAAGAAAAATTAAAACGTAAATTTAAGTTTATTACGGATGGGATTAAGATTTTGATGGATAAAATGGATGATTAATTTAGATGAGAAGATTAGTCGTTCTCAACTTCATTGAGAACTTGATGAGAAGATGAGAAAATCACTGTTTGTAAGATTAGATTTTGTTGAAAAACGAATTATTATTCTATTAGATGAGAAGATTAGTCATTCTCAACTTCGTTGAGAACTTGATAAGAAGATGAGAAAAGCGGTGTTTCAAAAATTTGTAATCTCTCATATTTGGATTTCCACGATGAATTTCGTAATTTGAGCAAAATTTGAAAATAACTACAATGGCAAAGAAAAAAACAATAATTACTACAAATAAAAAATCTACAATCAAAGCAACGATTTCTAAATCCGCTCAAACAGTAGAAATTGATAATACAGAAATGATTTTCACAAAAACATCCTATATGTGGATGCTCATGGGAGCTGTGATTATTGCCATTGGTATGGGACTTATGATTAGCCCCCGCCCTGCTGATCCAAATATTTGGGATGAAAGTATCATGTATGGTTTCAGACCCACCATCTTGGCACCAATCGTAATTTTGGCAGGATTAGGAGTGGAAATTTTCGCAATATTCAAAAAATAAGTCATAAAATTTTATGGAAGAAATCATTAGAGCGATAGTCCTTGGTATAATTCAAGGATTAACTGAGTTTTTGCCTGTAAGCAGCAGTGGTCATTTAGAAATAGCCAAAGTCATTTTAGGAGATAACAGTACAGGGGAAGCAAGTATGTTGATGACAGTTGTTTTGCATTTCGCTACAGCTTTGAGTACCATGTACGTTTTCAGAAAAGATATTGCAGCATTATTAAAAGGTTTATTTCAGTTTAAATGGAATGATGAAACCAAATTTATAGGAATGATCGTTGCATCAATGATACCCGCGGCCTTTGTTGGTGTGGTTTTTAAAGACCAAATCGAAGCTTTATTCAATGGGAATTTACTTTTAGTAGGAGCGGCCCTTTTACTTACTGGCCTTTTACTTTTTCTAGCTGATCAAGCGAAAAATACAAATAAAGACGTATCTTGGGGACAAGCCATCATAGTAGGAATTGCTCAAGCTATTGCAATTACACCAGGAATTAGTCGTTCAGGAGCAACCATAGCCACATCTGTTTTATTAGGAATTGATAGAGGAAAAGCAGCAAGATTTTCATTCTTAATGGTAGTGCCATTGATTTTTGGAGCCATTGCAAAAGATATAAAAGATGGAGCATTTGAAGCTACTAATATTGCAGTAGGCTCTTTGAGTATTGGGTTTGTAGCCGCATTTATTACAGGTGTACTTGCCTGTACATGGATGATTAAAATCGTTAAAAATAGTCCACTTAAATATTTTGCCTACTATTGTTTGGTTGTAGGTGTTGTTGCCATTGGTTATCATGTTTTAGTCGTATAAGGAACGGTGACAAAATAAATATAGATTCTTCGCTGTTTCTTTTGGT
>CAMZLN010000273.1 GCA_947311465.1 uncultured Saprospiraceae bacterium | reverse complement strand
TTTTATTAGTCCTCCGGTGCTGCGGTTTTTGTTTTTTTATTTGTTGGTGTTTTTTTTAAAAAATATGTTTATGGTTTAATGTTCAAAAAAAAAAGCTGCAAGGTACAAGGTGCAAAAAAAAAGGTGCAAGGTACAAGGTGCAAAGGGTACAAGGCTTTGCAGCTGATTTATTTATTTAAAAAAGCAGCTAATATTTGATGAAAATTTCAATTAGGAAAACAATTAACAATTAACAATTAACCATTAACAATTAACCATTAACAATTAAAAAGTTTGTTTAGATTTGAAAATATAGAATTTTTATATGCATTAGGGCTAGTTCCTGTGCTGATAATCGTATTTCTACTTTCTGCAGCTTGGCGCAAACGAAAATTAGAATTACTAGGAAATTCTGGTTTAGTTAAAAAAATGACCATTGGATATTCCAAGTATAAGGATATTACCAAATTTAGTTTATTAGTTTTAGCTATTGGATTACTGGCAATTAGTTTATCCAATCCACAATGGGGAAATAAAAAAGAGAAAGTCAAGGCGAAAGCTTCTGATGTTTTTATAGCCTTGGATATTTCAAGAAGTATGTTGGCAGAAGATGTGCGTCCAAGTAGGATGGAAAGAGCTAAGAAATTTGCACAAAATTTGGTCAATCATTTGAAAGGAGAACGAATAGGGATTATTTTATTTGCAGGAAATGCATATTTGCAAATGCCATTGACAACAGATTATTCTGCTGCGATGTTATTCTTAAAAAGTGCCAATCCAAAACTTGCTCCTTCTCAAGGAACCGCCATTAGTGATGCCATTGATTTAGCTGAAAAATCCTTTGATGAAGATAATAAACACCATAAAGCTTTGGTTATTATCACAGATGGAGAAAATCATGATCAGGAAACGATCACTAGAGCGGAAGAAGCCAATGAAAATGGTTTGTTGATTTTTGGAGTGGGTGTAGGAACAGAAGAAGGGGGATTGATACCCATAAATACAGGAAGAAGAAATGATTACAAACGAGACAATACAGGAACACCCATAAAATCAAAATTGAATACAAAAATGTTGGCAGACTTGGCTGATGCAGGTGATGGGGCTTATTTTAATTTGACAGATGATACAGAAGCTGTGGTTGAAGCTGTACGAAGTAGAATAGATAAAATTGCTAAACGAGAGTTAGAAGCAAGGTCATTCACAAATTATGCAAGTTACTTTCAATACTTTTTGTTTCCAGCTATTTTGTTGATTTTGATTGAGTTTTTTATTTCCTATAGAAGGAAGTTATCCATGCGATAATTATTCGGTAACGAAATGATGCAATGCTAAAATGCTAAAATAATGAAGTACGTTCTATTAATATTACTTTTTTTTACAATGCAAAATATTGATGCGCAATCAGCTCATAAATATCTACGTTCTGGAAATGCTGCCTACAACGATAGAGAATATGATGTAGCAGAAGAAGCGTATCGTAAAGCATTGGAAAAAGATCGTTCTGCAAAAGCAGCCTATAATCTTGGGAATACGGTATTTAATCAAGAGCGATATGAAGAAGCACAAAAACATTTTGCAGAAGCATCTAGATTTGCAAAATCACCTGATTTGAAATCAAAAGCATTTTATAATATGGGCAACTCATTCTTTAAAATGCAAAAATATAAGGAAAGTATTAATGCTTATAAGGAAGCCTTGCAAATCAATCCCGAAGACGATCAAGCAATCAAAAATCTAGTGATTGCTAAACAGAAATTAATAGAACAGCAAAAACAGGAACAAGAGCAAAAGGAAAAAGACCAAGATAAGGAAAAACAAGAAGATCAAGACGAAAACAAGGATAAGAAAGAGCAGGATAAAAGTGACGAAAATCAAGACAAAAAAGGAGAAAGTCAGGAGCAAGAGCAGAATAAAGAGAAAAAGAACGAAGAGAAAGAAAGCGAAGAGCAAAATAAAGAGCAAAAAGACGAAAAGCAGAAGGAAAAAGAAAAGCAAGACGGTGAAGAGCAAGACAAAAAGGAAGGTCAAGAAAGTGATCCAACTGCTGGTGATCAGGAAGAACAATCTGGAGAGCCTACTGAATCATTAAGTAAGCAGGAGGCGAGAAGATTATTGGAAATAATGGAAGATGAAGAATTGAAGGTACAGGAAAAATTGAGACGAGCACAATCTAAACCTAGTAAGTCGGATAAGGATTGGTAATTATAATTGTGAATTGTGAATTGTTAATTCAACTAGACATGAAATAAATAATAGGTTAACTATTTGAACTAAGAAATTATAATTGTTAATTGTTAATTGTGAATTGTTAATTGTGAATTCAACTAGACATGAAATAAATAATAGGTTAACTCTTTGAACTAAGAAATCATATTAATGTACAATTTAATACTAAATCAATATTATGAAAAATATAGTTATTTTATTATTGGCTTTGCTGTTTACAGTAAATGTTAATGCACAAGATGCGAAATTATCTGTTTCAGTGGACAGAGAAAATGTTTTGATGGGCAATCCATTTCAAGTTTCATTCACTTTAGAGAATATGTCTTCTAAGAAATTTGAAACACCGATTTTTAATGATTTTGATATCATAAGTACAAGTCAATCATCCCAAACATCAATTATCAACGGAGATATGACTCAATCTACAACTTTTACTTATATCTTAGCCCCAAGAAATGAAGGTACTTTTTATATTGATCCAATCAGTGTAGAAACTAAAGATGGTGTTTTAGAAACAAAACCATTGGAAATTACGATTTTAGCAAATCCTGATGGGGCAAAAGAAGAAATTAACCGTAAAAACGATGATGATGGATTTGGAGATTTTTTCTTTTTCAAGAATGATACACCAATCCCGCCTTCAACTCCAACACAACCAACGAAGAAGAAAAAGAAAAAACGAAAAGTGTATAAACTATAAAATGAAGTATATTTCAATAAAATCAACTATTCTAAGCATACTTTGTCTAGGTTTGCTTTTGTTCAGTTCCAATGAGGTAAGTGCTCAAAGGGGCGAAGTTTCCGTTTCTGCGACTGCAGATGCGAAAAAAATATTTTTGGGAACGGCTGTCGAAGTTTCGTTTACAATACACAATACCAATAAAGGAAAATTTACGCCACCCGTTTTCAATGGCTTTGATATTATCCGTGGACCGATGCATTCATCAAGTACACAGATATACAATGGGCAAGTTTCGTCAGAGGAAAGCTATTCCTATACTTTAGAACCTAAAAAAATCGGAAAATTGCGTATTGAATCCGCTACGCTAATTTATCGTGGAAAAACCTACAAAAGTAAACCCCTTTCAATTGAAATTGTCAAAAGAAAAGGATCTAAAGCTACCACTCAAAAAGGTTTGCAAAAAGAAAAAGGAGTAGAATATTTTATTAGGGCAGAAGTGGATACTTCGGACATCTATCTAGGACAACAAGTAATTTTGAATTATAAACTTTATACCAGAGTTACCATTGAAAGTTATAGAACATTATCAGAGCCTAAGTTTCCAGATTTTTTTGTAACCGATATTCGAAGATTCAATCAAAATAGTACAAAAGAGATTTTTGAAGGAGAGCAATACACGACCAAGGTATTAAAAAAAGTAGCCTTATTCCCTCAGAAATCTGGTATCTTAACCATTGGGGAATCTAAGTTTCAATTGACCATTCCAATCGAAGATGGAAAAAAAACAAGACGTGGTTTCTTCTCTTTCAGACCTTCAAAAACGGTATATTCGACTACTAAGAAAATCGATTTAGAAGTAAAACCACTTCCTTTTACCAACGAGCCTAGCTTTTCGGGATCTGTGGGTCGCTTTATGATGACATCTAGAATTGACAAACGACAACTTACCACAGACGATGCACTTTCTATTGTAATGCACATTGAAGGAACAGGGGATATCAAAACTTTGAAAGCTCCCAAAATGATATTAGGAGATAGTTTAGAAGTATATGAACCCACCGTTCTAAGCGAAAATAATTTTGATCAAAGTGGGTTGTTTTTATGTACCAAAGAATTTGAATATTTAGTATTGCCAAAATATCCGAGTAACTATACGATTACTCCGAAATTTACTTATTTTGATACAGATACTTTAAATTATATAACAATTGCAAATCAAACATTCCAGATCAACGTTCGACAAGGGACCAATTCAAAAAAAGCAATTATCCCGCAATCTCAGCGAGAAGTAGCCGCAGAAATAAGTGATATAATACCTAAAACTACTTTATATAAAAAATCAAAACCGTTCTTCGGTACAACTCCTTTTTGGATTTTAATGGGTTTGCCTTTTATTGGATTAATCGGAACTTTCTTTTACAATAAACAGCAACTTAAAAAAGATAATATAGATATCACAGTCAAAAAAAGTAATATGGCTGAACGAGTTGCAAAAGAGCGTTTAAAATCGGTCAAAGTACATTTGGATAATAAAGATGCTCGTTCATTTTACGATGAAGTATCAAAATCATTATTTGGATACATTGGAGATAAGATTCAAATAAAAGGTTCTGAACTAGATAAAAATACGATTCGTAATAAAATGGAATCTCTAGGCATCGCATCTACTAATATTGATAACTTTATTGAAATTTTGGCTACAAGTGAACTCGCTTTGTTCGCAGGGATGGGTAAGGAATCTGATATGAATAATATTTACTCCAAGGCTTTGGATGTTGTTTCTCGAATTGAAAATGATGTTAAGAATACGACGATATGACGTTCGACTTCAGGACTAATTAATTATCAACAGTCATGAAGTCGTAAGTCTTGAAATCCTGAAGTCATTTTTAACTATTTTAAAAATCTCAATCGTAATAAGGGTACCTTTAGGTCTTTGGATCCTAGTATTGGGATGTGGTGGCAGACGGATCCTGCGGCGGAGAGTTTTTATGGAGTGAGTCCGTATAACTCGATGGGGAATAATCCTGTGAGTCTAAATGATCCTGATGGAGATTGCCCTATTTGTATTGGGGCTGTAATTGGCGGGGCTATAAATGTAGCCACTCATTGGAGTCAAATTG
>CAMZLN010000272.1 GCA_947311465.1 uncultured Saprospiraceae bacterium | reverse complement strand
TAGAGTATCTCTTGAAACAATCGCTCGTTTCTAGCACATCCATTGATGATTTCTTTTTCGGTATATGATTTATAGAATTTCAAAGTATATTAATATTCATAAATGATTTCCTGATCCCAACCTTCCAATTTCAATTCTATTTTATGTTCACTATCTATCCTGAAATTTGTCAAATCAAACGTAAAAGTATTTTCAAAAGAAGTTGCACAAAGTCCGAGAGAATCCATTGATACTCTGATATCACGAATAATTGGGATAGACTCTTTGTATCCCGTTCCCGTTACCAAAACTACATTCCAATCACTTCCAGAGCAGCCACTTGCTGAAATTTCAAGTTCTAGACAATCATGATCGATTGTTACTTTTTGTACTTTAACAGGATATTTAGGTCCATTATTAAAAATATCATTATCCACTTTTACTGCTGTTGAACATTCTGGTCCATCAATAGTTTTCTTACATGCCACAAATAAGAAAAGAGAAATTACTGTTAAAAGAATTAATATTTTTTTCATTTTTTTATAGTTTTAAAATTTTAAAAAAGCCAGCCAAAACGAAAAGCAAATCTCTGAAAATCTAGATCTCTAATATCTGACCTACCCCGTCCCCATTCTCGTTTAAAAGTTCCTTTTTGAAATTTAACACCAAAATCTATGGTAAAATTACCTCCTTTCTTAGCTCCAAAACGATATCCAAGAGAAGGGTAAAAGAATCGTCCACCGTGGGATTCAGTTATTACATCTCTAGTATCTCTTGCAAATCCATATCCAAGATCAACTGCATAGTAAGGAGCTACATTATTGGTGGTAAAATACCCTCTTGCTTGAATATATAACGGAATAAAAGAACGTTCGCTTCCAATTTCATAGCTATCAATGCCAAAACCTGCACCGATACCCATCCAACGGTTCATTTGATACCCCACTACTTGATGCAAACCTACGCCTATAAGTGCTGCGCCCCAAGAACTTGAGCCAAAATTAGGACAAAAAGACGAAGCAAAAAACACTCCTTTCTCTTTAAAATTATATGGTTTTTGCAATTCTATGATTTCAGTCCCATTTGATTCTTGCACAATTTTCTGGATTTCAGAATGTTTAAAATGAACAATTAATCCATTTTTGATTTGTAAATCAATGGATTTGTCTTCATCTATTTTGACAATATCACCCCGAAAAATACTGCCATCGTTTGTATAGATTACATCTTGATTATCCGTTTGTGCAAAAGATAAATTTACAACAAATAGAAAAATGAGTATCAGTATTGATTTAGTATTCATAAGTTTAAAAATTATTGGTTATATAAATTTGGTAATAATTTGTCTAATTTAAATTGCTTCATTTTTGATTCTAGTTCGTTACAATCAACTTTTCTCAACCCCCATAAAACTAAGCTCTTTCACATTCTTTGGATCTGACACATCAAATTGATACAAACCATCCTTTCCAATTACAAAGATTATTTTTTCAGATGATAGAGAAATGACATCGTAAGTATCAATATCTTTCACATCATCGATCTGTTTTATTTTTTCTACATTTTCAATATCAAATACTTTCAATCCACTCTTTCCATCACATAAAAATAATATATTTTCGTCAATAGATAAACCATGTGGATTGTCCATACTATACTTCTTGATCAATTTCGGATTTCTAATATTTGAAATATCTACAACTTCCATTTGGTTAGTATATCCACTACATTTATTTCCATTTCTAAGCGTAATAAAAGCCAAATCATCTTTAACGAAAACGGGATCACAAGATGAAGTATGGTAAAATTTAGATAATAATTTAGGTTCTACAGGATTAGAATTATCAAAAATAAACATACCTGCTGTAGAGCCAATAAAAAGCTTATCTTTATACGGAAACAAGGTCTCAATATTCCAGCCCACTTTTACTGTATTCACTAATTCAGGTGTACCAGAAATAGAAATTACATATAAATTACGTTTATCAATAGAATACAAATAATCACCTACGATACGCATGCGTGCGAATGAACCTGCTATTCCATTTTGATTACTATTTCCACCATTTGACTTTGAATCATCATTAGAAAACTCATCGAAAAATATTGCACCATCTCTTCTAAAAAAACCTAAACGAAATCGATCATCATTACAAGAAACGACTTCTGTAATATCAGTTTCATCATAATAAACAATCGCACGATTACTATTCCCACTAAAACGATATAAATCTTCAAAAACATCTAGTGTTTTTGCAAGTAAAACGGGATTTGTGGCATCACTGATATCAATTTTCCAAAGGTCTATAAAACTTTGAGCATAAATAACATTGTTTTTTATAGTAATATCCATATTTCCTGGAATTTTCAAGAAAGAAATTCTATTTGGATTTTTAGGGTCTGAATTATCAATAATGTGAATTCCTTTACGAATTTCATTTATAAAAATATATTTTCCATAAAAATATATTTTCCCAGTATTTTTCATTTCAATAGGACTTATAGCCTTCATTCCATCTTTTCTCATTTCAGCTTTTGTCATAAAAACTGGATTGTATCGAATAAAGGTTCGTGTCAATTCACATTGATCTTTCACGCAAGAATTGAAAGAAAGTATAGACAAAAAAAGCATTCCAATCAATAGATAATTTTGAATCTTCATAATCAAAGGTTTTTGTATTAATAAAAATATACTTACAATAAGGAAGACGTTGTAAGTTTAAAAAGGGTTGGGTGAAAAGATGAGAGATGAGATAAAATTGTCTAACAATTTCTAGATGAGTCAAAAAACAAAAAAGGATTACTCAAATAACTGAGTAATCCTTTTAATATTTTTGAGTGCGTGACAGATTGTGGGAAGTGAGAACACAGAATCATGTTCAATTCATAATGTCGTACCTACGGCACTTTTCGCTTACCACCATTCGGTGTTACCGCAATGTTGCCCTTCTAGGGCTTCTAGTGCGTTCATTTTGAGAAACTGTTCTAATACAATAGTCCGT
>CAMZLN010000271.1 GCA_947311465.1 uncultured Saprospiraceae bacterium | reverse complement strand
TTTCTAGTAATAGGCAATACATCCAAAACACCATTGATTTTATTCAAACTTATGTCACTTACTTCTTTGTTAAATTCAACTTCAATAATAATATTCCCTTGGTGGCAGATGATCCAATTGATAAATTGCAATCTCGCCTCCAAGGGAATATTATTATTGAAGTTGAATTTAACAAAGAAGTAAGTGACATAAGTTTGAATAAAATCAATGGTGTTTTGGATGTATTGCCTATTACTAGAAATAAATGGCATTTGGTCTGTGATAATTTAGAAGATCGCCGTGAAGACATCTTTAAATTTGCGGTCGAAAATCAATTAATTTTGTTGGAAATGCACAAAGATGCATCGAGTGTTGAAGATGTTTTCCAATATTTAACTAAAAACTAATTTGTGAGTAAAAGAATAGGATTATTATCCGATACCCATAGTTATTTAGATCCAGATGTCTTTAAATATTTTGAAGAATGTGATGAAGTATGGCATGCTGGAGATATAGGTTCGCCAGAGGTGATTGAACAGTTGGAAGCCTTTAAAAAAACACGTATTGTTTATGGAAATATTGATGACAAAACGGTTCAGTTAATGTCGGACAGAGATCTTCATTTTGAGATTGAAGGTGTAAAGGTTTGGATTACTCATATTGGTGGTTATCCGGGTAGATATTCACGAGGAATTCCTGATTTATTGGATGAACATAAACCTGATTTATTTATTTGTGGACATTCTCATATCCTGAGAGTGATGCCCGATAAAAAACGAAAAGTGCTACACATGAACCCTGGAGCGTGTGGAAGATATGGTTTTCACCAAATCAGAACATTACTTCGATTTACTATTGATAAAGGAAACATCACTGAAGTACAAGTTATTGAGCTTGGAACTCGAGTTTAGGAAAAACACTCAAAAAAATAAAATGAAATTTACACATTTAGATAAAGAAGGGAATCCGTCAATGGTCAATGTTGGACAAAAAGCGGTAACGCATAGAAAGGCTTTGGCGCAAGCAATAATTGTGATGAGTGATGAAATTATGGATCTACTTGAAAAAGATGAGATCATAACCAAGAAAGGACCTGTTTTCCAAACGGCAATTATTGCAGGTGTGATGGCTGCAAAAAAGACTGGAGATTTGATTCCACTATGTCATCCAATTGGTCTAGAAAATTGTCAAATCACAATTTCTGTTGATGATAATCGAAAAGTAATTATTCAATGTCTAGCAGAATTACATTCCAAAACGGGAGTTGAAATGGAAGCCTTAACGGGAGCGAGTATAGCCGCATTGACAATTTATGATATGTGTAAAGCTTTTTCGCATGAAATAGAAATTACTTCGATATTATTGCTTAAAAAAACGGGTGGAAAAAGTGATTTTGAAAGAAAAAAAAAGTGATTCCCCTTTAAGAAGAATCACTAAATATTTATGTTTATCTGTTTTACAAAAAGTTAATCCATTTTTCGAAATTAGTGCTTATTGTGTAAGAGGACCGCCGATTTCTCGGCTTAAATGAATTTGTAAAGACACGCTGATAAACTATAAAACAAATATACAAGATTAATTTTAATATTTTGAGTTTTACTGTTTGTACGGTCGGTTTATTATATATTCCTTATGTATTTTTATATATTTGTTCATTATTCTTATAGTAAGTGTTTTTTTATGAAGAAATCAAGTGAAATTAATACAAAGTGGAGATTGTACCAAATGGTTAACTCTACTAAGTTCAGGTGGGTTTATCATGTTCTTTTTTGGATTTTTATCAATTTGGATATTCTATTGGGTGTATTTGGAGTAACTATGAATTACCATCTAAATAGTAGGGATGTTTTTTTGTTGATTTTGCTTAAAATAGTGGTTGTATATTTGAATATTTATATACTTGCTCCGTGGTTAATAAAATCTAAAAATGAAATTGAATATATCTATCTTTCACTGATCAGCATATTACTAGCATCTGCATTAAGTACGGTTATTTATTTGAATTTTATGAATTTTTCGGAAAAATATGATGGGCACTTTTTCGATTATTTTGTAACACTCTTTATTGAAATTACTACAGTACTGGGAACAGCTATTGCAATTAAATTATTGAAATTTTTATTTTTAAATCAGGAAAAGTTCAAAGAATTAGAAACCGTTACATTAAAGGCAGAAGTTACCTTTTTAAAAGAACAAATGAATCCCCATTTTTTATTCAATTCACTGAATAATATTTATGTGCAAACTCGGAAGGATCCTAAAGAAGCTTCTGAATCTGTTTTATTATTGTCCGACTTATTGAGATATCAACTCTATGAATGTCAAAAAAAACGAGTTGAATTACGGCAAGAAATTGATTATTTTCGTTCATACATGAAATTGCACCAATTAAGGAAAGAAAATTTAAATTTAGATATTTCTATTAAAGGATCTATTGAAAAGAAAAGGATTGCTCCTTTTATTTTTCAGCCTTTTGTTGAAAATGCGATAAAACATGGACTTTCTGTGGCAAAAGATTCATTCCTGAAAATCCTTTTTGTAGTGGATGATGAAAAAATCATATTTCGTATTTCCAATAGTAAGGTGGATGGACCAAGCCCAAAATATACGCAAGGGGGAATAGGACTACCAAATGTAAAACGTAGATTGGAATTGATTTATCCTGAAAACCATTTGTTGATTATCAAAAATGAAAAAGAAGTTTTTAATGTGGATTTAACTATCTATACACCAAATTATACCTAGTTATGAAATGTATTATTGTAGATGACGAGCCTTTGGCAATTGAAGGTATTTTGATGAATATTGAAGAGTTACCAACTTTAGAAGTTGTGGGTACTTTTAATTCTGCTGAAGAAGCGAATGAGTTTTTAAGTAAATATCATGTCGATTTAATGTTTCTTGATGTGTCTATGCCGGGTATGTCGGGTATAGAATTTTTGAGATCATTACAAATAAAACCATTGGTTATTATGACGACAGCTTATAGAGAGTATGCCCTTGATGGATATGAACTTGGTGTTGTCGACTATTTAATGAAACCTATAAGATTAGAACGTTTTATCAAAGGGGTTGAAAAGGCAAAAGAATTACATGGTTTACGTTCACTTCCTTGTGTTGATGAGTTAGGGAAAATTGATTTTTTCTACATGCGATCAGGAGGAAAGTTGGTCAAACTTGTTTACAACGATATTATTTGTATTGAAGGAATGAAAGATTATGTGAAAGTAAATCTGAAAGATAAGTTTTATCTCACAGCCATGAATGTAAAAACCATTTATAGCAAACTACCTAAAGATATTTTTGCAAGAGTAAACCAATCACATATCATCAATGTGAAATACATTTCAGAAATAAAAAATGATGTGGTTCATTACTCAAATAAAAAGACAGCTTTGAGTAAAACTTACAAAAAGGATTTTATTAAAAATTATATCGAAACTAAATTAATTGGTCGATAATTAGGCTCTACCTTGAAGCCTAAAAAAAACACATGAAATTTTAAAAATCAAAATTTTATTTGGTTTCACATATTTGTTTTTTTGATGTTTTTTAGTCTATTTTATTTTTCAGAAAAATTTAGACATAGCTA
>CAMZLN010000270.1 GCA_947311465.1 uncultured Saprospiraceae bacterium | reverse complement strand
CAATTAATATTCTTTCTCATATTCCGAATTTATTTTTTTTGTTAAAACAGCCAAAATATCGCCCAAAAAATACATATTAAACACAAAACTCAAAAGCAACCGAAATTAACAATTAACAATTCATAATTAACAATTAATATTCTTTTTCATAATCCGAATTTTTTTTTTGTTAAAATAGCCAAAATATCGCCCAAAAAACACATATTAATCACAAAACTCAAAAGCAACAGAAATTAACAATTAACAATTTATAATTAACAATTATAAAAACTAGTGCTTAAAATGCCGATTCCCAGTCATCACCATCGCCATACCATGCTCATTGCAATAATCAATGCTCAATTGATCTTTAATGGAGCCACCAGGTTGGATAACCGCTTTGATCCCTTCCAAATCTGCGATTTCTACACAATCTGGAAATGGAAAAAAGGCATCAGATGCCATGACAGCACCATCTAAAGGTAATCCAAATTGTTTGGCTTTCGCAATTCCTTGTTGAAGAGCATCTACTCTAGATGTTTGACCACATCCCATTCCTACTAGTTGGCTATTTTTTACAATTGCTATGGTGTTTGATTTCAAGTGTTTTGCACATTTATTGGCAAACAATAAATCATCTAATTGGCTTTCAGATGGGCTTTCATTTGTGACTACCTTCAATTCATTAGGCTCTTCGGATATCAAATCACTGTCTTGAACTATCATCCCATTTAAGATGCTTTTTCTTACCATTTTGGTGGGGGAGAAGTCTTTTATTCTTAATAATGTTCTTTTTTTCTTTTTTGAAAGCAATTCCAAAGCATCTGGATCAAAATTTGGAGCAATCAAAACTTCATAAAAAATATTATCTATTGCCGTGGCTGTCGCTAAATCTATGGTTGTATTTGAAATCAATATTCCACCAAAGGCAGAAATGGGATCTCCAGCAAGTGCGGATTCCCATGCATTTAGCACTGTTGGACGTGTAGCTACGCCACATGCATTGGTATGCTTCATCACAACGAATGTAGGATCTTCTCCTTGAAATTCATGGATCAAATTCATTGCTGCATCAATATCCACTAGATTATTATAGGAAAGAGCTTTTCCATTTAATTTTTCAAAAAGGGCATCTAAGTCGCCATAAAAATATCCTTGTTGATGTGGATTTTCACCATATCGCAATGCATTAGATTGATGGATACTTTCTTTATAAACAGGTATCGATTCTTCTTGATTGAAATAATTAAAAATGGCAGTATCATAATGGGATGATACCATAAAAGAACGAAGAGCCAATTTTTTTCGATCCGCTAAATCTGTACATCCTTGTTTTTCAGTCAATACATTCAAAACCATTTCATATTCATTCCTTGATGGAACAACGACTACATCTTTATAGTTTTTCGCTGCAGCTCTGATTAAGGATATTCCTCCGATATCAATTTTTTCAATAATTTCAGATTCATCATCAGTAGAAGCAACCGTATCTTCAAAAGGATACAGGTCTACAATGACCAAATCTATTTCTGGTATCTCGAATTTTCCTAATTGTGCTAAATGATTTTCTTCTCTACGAGCCAATATCCCACCAAATACTTTGGGGTGTAAAGTCTTGACACGACCATCCAATATAGATGGATATGATGTCAAATCTTCTACGGCTTCTACTTTTATACCTAGATTTTCGATGAACTTTTGGGTGCCACCTGTAGAGTAGATCGTTACGTTTTGCTTTGCTAATAATTCTACAATAGGCGCTAAACCATCTTTAGAATATACAGAAATAAGGGCAGAATTTACTTTTTTTGGATTCATAGTCAAGAAGAGAAAATAAGGATAAGGTTAGGAAAATGTAAAAATATTATAAATATGGAGAATTAACGAAAATTGGACTAGAATAATTTATTTAATGGAGTACCATTTCGAATCATTTTTTAAAAACAAAATCAATCACTTCCTGTGCCCCTAAAAATGGTGAAATTTTCCCATCTAGTACTTTTTGTTCTAGAAGATTATACCTTTTCTGAATATCCATATTTTCAAATATTTGTGTTTCAAATAGGCTCTGCAAAGTCTCCTTAAACCAAAATTTAGCCTGATTCTGTCGATTTACATTAATGAAATCATTCTCATTGATTAACTTAAAATAATTTTCTATTTCATTAATAACTTTATCTATCCCACGGTTTTCTAACGCAGAACAAGCATTGACTTTCGTAACCCAATTACTAGATTTAGCTTGAAAAAGGTGCAAAGCATTTCTATAGGAAGCAACAGTTTGCTTGACCAATGGATCTCGATCCCCATCTGCTTTATTGACAATGGCAAAATCCGCCATTTCAACAATGCCTCGTTTGATTCCTTGTAATTCATCTCCTGCTCCAGGAAGTAACAACAATATGAAAAAATCAACCATCGAATGGACAATGGTTTCTGATTGACCTACTCCAACAGTTTCAATCAAAATGGTATCATAGCCAGCTGCTTCGCAAAGGATAATAGTCTCACGTGTTTTACGTGCTACACCTCCAAGTGATGTACCTGCGGGTGAAGGACGTATGTAAGCCTTGGGATTGGTAGAAAGCGTATCCATTCTAGTTTTATCTCCCAAAATACTCCCTTTGGATACTTGACTGGAAGGATCTACTGCCAAAACGGCTACTTGATGCCCTTTTTCAATAAGTTGGGTACCTAATTGTTCAATAAATGTACTTTTTCCAACTCCAGGAGCTCCTGTAATCCCAATTCTTCTGGATTTAGATTTCAATTTTAAACATTCTGAAATAATTTCTTGTGCCAGTTTTACATGTTTAGGACTTGTGCTTTCTATTAAAGTTATAGCACGACTCAATAGGATACGATTCCCTGATTGGATACCGTTGATGTATTCAGAAAGCGTGGGTTTTTTTCTTTTTGAAAATTGAGTCATTTTGAATTTACTTGATTTAATATCGAAGGTACGGATAAATAATTATCAATTGTTAATTGTTAATTGTTAATTGCGCCAATAGTACTTAACCTTTTTATCTTAAAGTCAATAGTCCGTTAGAAAAACTTGTTCAACGAGGAAGGAATATGAAAGTATGCAACCCCAACGGGGTTT
>CAMZLN010000269.1 GCA_947311465.1 uncultured Saprospiraceae bacterium | reverse complement strand
AACTGTTTGACGGAGGAGTTTTTTTGCCTAGAGTTTTTTGTTTCTTTTTGTGGCAATGACAAAAAGAAAGCCGCCGGCAGGCATATCAGAATAGTTTTTATCTTAAATTTTTCTAATGGACTATTGATTAAATCTAAAATCTAAATTTATTTTTTTTACAAGCAACCATTATGAATTTACTTTCGTAATGGAAGTATTGCATGAAATATTTTGCAATAATTAAGAAGTATTTAGAGTTTACACTAAATAGTAGCATTATAAATATGAAAAAAATAATCGTTTCAATAATCGTCATAAGCACCGTGATTTTGTTTTCAGCAGTCAATTTTGATGAAAAAGATACCCAAGTTTGGAATGGAGAAAGTGACTTATTTGAAGTATTGCATGCTTTCGGAGAGCCCAATCCAAAACATAAAAACGATTTTTCATCAGAGCAAGTGAGAATGGGGAAAGAAATTGTGTATGAAGGACGTACAAAGAAAACCAATGGTAAATTATCAAAAAGAGTAAGTAAATATTATGAATGTACTACTTGCCACAACCAAGTTCAAGAAGATCCAGATTTGCGATTTAGCAATCCCGATACTCGATTATCATTCGTAAAGAAGAAAGGAATTCCTTTTTTACAAGGAACAACCTTCAAAGGAATAGTCAATCGAGAATCTTGGTACAATGATGATTATATTAGGAAATATGGAGAAGAAGCTATAGGGAAAGCCCATAATAGTCTAAGAGAAGCTATACAACTATGTGCCATAGAATGTTCTCAAGGAAGACCCATGAAAGATTGGGAATTGGATGCAGTAACGGCATATTATTGGTCGATTGATTTCAAGTTACAAGATTTATCTTTGACTGAATCAGATTATCAAAAGTTAAATGCATTTCAAAAAACAGGTAATAATAAAGAAGCTATCACTTGGTTGAAAAGTTTTTATCTACAAAAATCACCAGCACATTTTTTTGATGCACCTCCGAGTAAGTGGGATGGTTATAAAGGATTTGAAGGTGATATAAATCGTGGAAAAGATATTTATGAATTGAGTTGTTTACATTGTCATCAACCAGATGGAGTATCTCATTATGTGCTAGAAAATGATATTTTGAGTTTCAAGGATATAAAAAGAACAATGTTTAAAAACTCGCATTTTTCATTATATCAAATCATTCCTTACGGGACTTATGCGATACCTGGGCACCGCCCGTACATGCCACATTATCCGCTAGAGCGAATGAGTAAACAGCAAGTAGAAGATTTAAGATCATATATTGAATATCGAACAAAAAATAAAATATAATATTATGAGAAAATTATTTTTCGCCTTTTTAATGATAGGCATGACAATAGTAAGTTGTACTACAGATCCTTATGGTACACCACCAGAGATTACGGATCCAACAGATGAAAATGCTTGTGCGGATGGCGTGATTTCTTTCCAACATGAGATTCTACCACTTGTAACTTCTAGTTGTGCAAAATCAGGGTGTCATGATCCGATAAGGCACAAAGAAGGACTAATATTAAATAGCTATACAGGTATTATGGAAATTGTAAGAGCGGGGAAATCGAATAAAAGTAAGTTATTTACTTCTTTGTCAGATTTTGGTGAAGATTTGATGCCACCTCCACCTGATAAATTAACAAGTGACCAAATAGATATTATTGGAAGATGGATAGATCAAGGTGCTAAAGAAACGATGTGCAATACAGGATGTGATCCTACTAGCTTCACCTTTGAAAAAGCTATTTTTCCATTGATGAAAACTTATTGTATAGGTTGTCACAATGATAATTTGGCAAGTGGTGATATTAATTTGAAAGATTATGCAGCAATTAAAGATATAGTAGAAAAAGGAAGATTACTTGGGACGGCAAGACATGATACTGGATTTTCTCCAATGCCTCCTGGTCAGAAACTTTCAGATTGCAATATCACTCAAATCGAGAAATGGATTAATGATGGAGCAAAGAATAATTAAGGTTCTTTGACAGTCCGTGGAAAAGAAAAATTCAAAAACAAGATTTTTAAAATTTACAGTATGAAAGTAAAATCATTTTTAGTTATCCTATTGATAATGTCCGTTATGTCAAGTTGTTATTATGACGATGAGCAAACTTTATATCAGTATGTAGGTACAGAATGCAATACCAGCAATATTACTTTTACTACGGACATATTGCCAATTGTTAAGGCATCCTGTTCAAAATCAGGTTGTCACGATATGAAAACTGCCGCTGCTTCTATTGTCTTAGAAACCTATACACAAATTAAGCAATCTGTTGATTCAGGTGGTTTTCTCGGTTCTATACTTCATGACGTTGATTATAGTGCAATGCCATTGGGGGGACAATTTTTACCGCAATGTGATATTGATCAAATCAAGGTTTGGATTGATGGTGGTGCTTTGGATAATTAGAACTTTCTGCCCTAATGTGGCTTAAAATAATAGATGAGAAGATGAGTATTTCGCTAAGGCGAAAAGATAAGAAGAGTTGAAGTTAGAGAGCGGTTTATTACTTTTGAATTTTGATTTTTTTATTTTGATAATCAATTTTATTAGGAATCTCAACTCATCTTCTTATCAAGTTTTCAACGAAGTTGGAAATGGCTAATCTTCTCATCTTCTTTGAAAATAAATTGAATTGGAAAGACATAAATGAACTTTCTACTAAAATAATAGTTGGGACAGTGAGTTTTAACAAAAAAAATACTAAAAAATGAAAAACCTTACATTATTAATAATAATTTTTT
>CAMZLN010000268.1 GCA_947311465.1 uncultured Saprospiraceae bacterium | reverse complement strand
TTCTTCATTAATATTGTATTTAACTCCACCACCAAAAGGGATTGCGAATTGTGTAAGTTTATATTCTTTTGGATATCCATCAAGCCCTTGCCCTTCTGTATGATAATCATGTAAACTGACCCAATCACCATTTAATTTGGTGGTGGAGTTAAATACAATATTAATGAAGAATGGAGTGTAGGTATTGAGATGGCTATGAGAATGACATTTACTGATTATTTAGATGATGTAAGTGGCTACTATCCAAATTTGAAAGAATTACATGACGCTTATGGAAGTGACGCTGTTAAATTAAGTAACCCTAACATAACAGCATTTTCAAATAGTAGTGATGGCTTGCCAGAGTATGAACCTTATACTGTAGCTAGAGGAGTTCCAGAAAATACAGATTGGTATTTTTTTGGGGGAGTAACATTTTCATATAACTTTTTATTCAAAGGTATTTATTCTAGTGCAAGTAATTCTGGTCATTTGGGATGCCCCGCTTTTTAATTGAAATAGTAATATTTTCATTTTTTATTCTTATTTTTGCTTTCCGAATCTTACTACTCTTTACAATTTTTTTAAAAAAAACAACAATGAAACAGATTTTAATAATCATTGGAATACTATGCTCAATTAATATGAATGCTCAATATTGGGATGCAGGTATTTTGATTGGTGTGAGTAATTATCAAGGGGATTTGGCACCGGATAACGTACGGTCTAGTGTAGGAAGGTCACGAGGAGCTATAGGTCTTAATGTACGGTATAATGTTTCTCCACGGATTTCTTTTAAATTAGGTGCAAATTTAGGAAGACTTTCTGCGGATGACAAGGATGCCGAAGGTAGTACACGTGGAAGAGATTTAAGGTTTGAATCCAAAATCTACGACCTTTCATTAACCACAGAAGTTAGCCTTTTTAAATATGATCCATCAGATCCAGCAGCAATATGGGTAACTCCATATGTATTCGGTGGTGTTTCTTTATTTCATTTTAATCCTCAAACTCAATATGAGAGCAGATGGGTGGATTTAAGAGATTATCATACAGAAGGGCAGGGGCTTCCAGGACATCCAGAAGAGTATAAGCTTACGCAATTTGCAATCCCTTTTGGATTAGGATTGAAAATTAATATCAATGAAGAATGGACTATAGGTGTAGAATTGGGTGCACGAAGAACCTTTACAGATTATCTAGATGATGTGAGTGGTTATTATCCTAATTATATCGCTTTGCATGAAGCTTATGGAAGTGCTGCTGTTGAATTGAGTAATCCAAATCTTAATATTAATGAAGAATTACCTAATATCGAACCTTTTTCAGTTCAACGGGGAATTTCAGATAATGAAGATTGGTATTTTATCGGAGGACTTACCGTTTCATATAATTTTTTATTTAAAGGAATGTTTTCAAGTGCAAGCAATACGCACCATCTTGGTTGTCCTAAGTTCAGAATATAAAATAATAAAAATTAGAGTGTGTGACTTATTGTAGTGGAAAACGGACTTCAGTCTGTTAAATTTTTATAGTAGTGGATGATACCATGGTTTTCCACTATCCCGTTTGTAATCCTAAAGGAATATTGCAAAATCAAAATTTTCCACTATTATGTACTCGGAAACTTACATTATCTAATTAATTAATTATGAAAAAAAGACACATTTAATTAAACATATTCTATATTTATGACCTTTTAGTAAGAAGTTATTTCGAGCAAGAATGTTAATTTAAAAAGGTCTGAAAATGTTAGTAGAAAGAGAAAACCGAATACAACAGCTTTCCCAAGTAATAAAAAATAGAATTTTAGTATTGGATGGTGCTATGGGTACTATGATTCAGCAATATCAATTGACCGAAGAAGATTTTCGTGGAACTCACTTTTCAGATCATTCTTTCGATATCAAAGGAAATAATGATATTCTTTGTATTACTCAACCTGATGTGATTCAAGCTATTCATGAAAAATATTTAGTTGCAGGTTCAGATATTATAGAAACCAATACTTTTGGTGCAAATGCAATTGCGCAAGCAGATTATCATCTAGAACATACGAGCTACGAAATTAATCTTCAAGCTGCCATTTTAGCTAGAAAAGCTGCGGATAAATTTACTACAGATGATAAACCTAGATTTGTTGCGGGTGCCATTGGTCCAACAAATAGAACCGCATCTATGTCCCCAGATGTCAATAATCCTGGGTATCGAGCAGTAACTTTTAAAGAATTGAAAGATGCTTACTACGATCAAGTCAAGGGGTTATTTGAAGGCGGGGCTGATATGTTTTTAATCGAAACTATTTTTGATACTTTAAATGCTAAAGCAGCTCTTTTTGCAATCGAAACTTTATTTGAAGAGAAGGGGGCGAAAATTCCAATCTTAATTTCGGGTACGATAACAGATGCAAGTGGGCGTACTTTATCTGGACAAACCGTTGAAGCATTTTGGATTTCTGTAAGCCATTTGCCTTTGTTTAGTGTCGGGTTAAATTGTGCTCTAGGTGCAAAGGAAATGAGACCTTATATTCAAACGCTTTCTAAAATTGCAGATTGTAATATAAGTGCATATCCCAATGCTGGTCTTCCAAATGAATTTGGTGAATACGATCAATCTCCAGAAGAAATGCAAGCTTATATTCGTGAATTTGCGTCTAGTGGCTTGGTGAATATTATCGGTGGTTGTTGTGGTACAACTCCAGATCATATCTATAATATGGCAGAAGGGGTCAAAGGAATTAAACCAAGGATTAAACCTTCAAAATCTACACTTTCTCAATTTAGTGGACTTGAGCCATTGATTGTTACCGAGAATACTAATTTTATAAATATAGGGGAACGTACTAATGTTACTGGGTCTAGAAAATTTGCTAGGTTAATAAAAACTAAAAACTATGAAGAAGCATTATCTGTAGCAAAACAACAGATAGATGGTGGGGCACAAATCATTGATATCAATGTCGATGAAAGTATGTTGGATAGTCAAAAAGAAATGGTCGAATTTCTAAATATGGCTATGGCTGACCCTGATATTGCACGTGTGCCTGTGATGATTGATTCATCAAAATGGTCTGTGATTGAAGCGGGACTCCAGTGTGTACAAGGCAAAGCAATTGTCAATAGTATTTCTCTAAAAGAAGGTGAAGACGAATTTATAAAACATGCAAAGTTAGTGCGTAAGTATGGAGCGGCTGCGGTGGTGATGGCATTTGATGAAACAGGTCAGGCGGATACGCAAGCACGTAAGGTCGAAATCTGCGTTCGTGCTTATGATATTTTGACCAATGTTGTCGGTTTTAATCCAACGGATATAATTTTCGATCCAAATATTTTTGCTATTGCTACTGGAATTGATGCACATAATAATTATGCAGTAGATTTTATAGAAGCTACTCGATTAATAAAGGCAAAATGCCCTGGTGCTAAAGTGAGTGGGGGAGTGAGTAATCTTTCATTTTCTTATCGTGGAAACAATGTAATTCGGGAAGCAATGCACGCCGCATTTTTATATCATGCTATTCAAGCAGGTATGGATATGGGAATTGTAAATGCTGGTATGTTGGAAATTTATGATAACATACCTAAAGATCTTTTGAAAATTGTAGAAGATGTCATTTTTAATAGAAATGATGAAGCAACGGATAAATTGACGGATTATGCAATGAAGGTCAAAGATCAAAAAGGGAAAATACAAGAAATAGATGAATCTTGGCGAAATGAATCGGTGGAAAAACGACTAGAATATTCTTTAGTAAAGGGGGTTTCTAAATATATTGATGAAGATGTGGAAGAAGCACGGCAAAAACTAAATTCTCCTGTTTTAGTTATTGAGCAACCTTTGATGGACGGAATGAATGTGGTAGGTGATTTATTCGGAAGTGGAAAGATGTTCTTGCCTCAAGTTGTAAAAAGTGCCCGTGTAATGAAAAAAGCGGTGGCTTACCTCAACCCTTTTTTGGAAGCAGAAAAAACGGGCGGTAATACGACTAAGGGAAAAATATTATTGGCAACGGTGAAGGGTGATGTTCATGATATCGGTAAAAATATAACAGGTGTTATTTTAGCTTGTAATAATTTTGAGATTATAGATTTAGGAATTATGGTTCCTGCTGAAAAAATTCTTCAAACGGCAATTGATGAAAAAGTGGATATTATAGGTTTGAGTGGTTTGATTACTCCTTCTTTGGAAGAAATGGTTTTTATAGCATCTGAATTGGAGCGATTAAAACTGGATATTCCATTGATTGTTGGTGGAGCAACTACTTCTAAAATTCATGCCGCTGTAAAAATTGATCCACAATATTCTGGGGCAAGTGTGTATGTAAAGGATGCATCTAGAAGTGTAGCTATTGCATCAGCATTGGCAGATAAATCAAGTCCTAATTATAAAGAATTTGTTCAGAAAATTTCTGATGAGTATGAACGAATGAGAGTGCTTAGGGCGTCAAATGTATCTTCTCAAAAATATATTTCTATAGATAAAGCTAGAAAAAATAAACTTAATTTGGATTGGAATAATTATACGCCTCCTGTTCCAAAGCAATTGGGTATTAAAGTTTATAAAAATTATCCTTTGGAGGAAATTGCTCAGTTTATTGATTGGGGGCCATTTTTTTCAACTTGGGGAATTAAAGGGAAATTTCCTGCTATACTGAGTCATCCAAAAACAGGGGAACAAGCGTCTATTTTATATGAAGAAGCAAAAAAAATGCTTGAAGAAATCATTCAATTGAAATGGATTCAAGCGAATGCTGTTTTTGGCCTTTTTCCTGCAAATATGGTGAATGATGATGATCTGGAATTATATACTAATGAAAATAGAGATGAAGTTTTAACAAATTTATATAATTTAAGACAGCAACAAGATAAGTCTAAAGGGGTTGCAAGTAATTTCTGTCTGTCCGATTATGTGGCTCCGAAAGGAACGAAGAATGATTATATGGGTTGTTTTGCGGTTACTACGGGATTGGGTATTGACAAACAATTGAATAAATTTAAAGATAATTTGGATGATTACAATACCATTATGTTGCAAGCTTTAGCCGATCGTTTTGCAGAGGCTTTTACAGAGTTACTTCATCAAAAAATACGAAAAGAGTTTTGGGGATATGCTGAAAATGAACAAATTGGCGTTTCGGAGTTGGTTCAAGAAAAATATCAGGGTATTCGACCTGCACCAGGTTATCCTGCATGTCCAGACCATACGGAAAAGGAAACGCTTTGGAAATTGTTGGATGTGGAAAAAAATGTGGGTATTAAATTAACTGAAAGCTATGCCATGTATCCTGCTTCATCGGTCAGTGGATGGTATTTTTCACACCCTGAAACTCGATATTTCGGAGTGGGTAAAATTGGAAAAGATCAATTGGAAGATTATGCAAATAGAAAAGGGGAGTCACTTGATAAAATGGAGAAATTGTTGAATTTTATGATGAATGATATTTAAGTAGTTCGTAACACTTCACGGTCTTTACAGAAATAGGGGTATGCACCTACCAAAATATGCTAAACCAAAACAAATAAGCCAGATGTCAAGGCTTTAAACGAAGAGTTGGACAAAACATATTAAAAAGATATATGGAAATACATATGTCCATCTATTTAATTCTACTTTATGACTTTAAAGAAATAAATATTAAATAAAGCCTTGACATCTGGCTTATTTGTTTTGGTTTAGCATATTTTGGTAGGTGCATACCCCTATTTCTGTAAAGAC
>CAMZLN010000267.1 GCA_947311465.1 uncultured Saprospiraceae bacterium | reverse complement strand
ACCAATGGGTGTGGAATCAAAATATTGCATTCGCAGATTTAGAATATGCTTAAAAACTCTTGCTCTTAATTTATTGGGACAAAATATTGTTCAAAAATTAAGAGCAAGAGTTTTTAAGCATATTCTAAATCTGCGAATGCAATATTTTGATTCCACACCCATTGGTACATCCACAACCCGTACCATCAACGATATCGAAACCATAAATACAATCTTTACTCAAGGACTAATCGCTATTATTTCAGATATTCTGACCTTGATTGCTGTTTTTGGAATGATGCTTTTTGTAAGTTGGAAATTGACATTGGTCACACTTACCGTATTGCCATTTATGTTTATCGCCACCTATATTTTCAAAGAAAAAGTGAAAGTTGCCTTTGAAAAAGTTAGAAATCAAATTGCGATTATGAATGCCTTTTTACAAGAACGAATTTCAGGTATGAAAATCGTCCAAATCTTTACCGCAGAGCAAAAAGAAATGGATAAATTCAAAGTCATCAACCAAAAATATACACAAGCCAATCTCGATACCATACTTTATTATGCGATTTTCTTTCCTGTAATTGAAATTATTTCGGCAGCAGCCATCGGATTACTGGTTTGGTACGGATCCAAAGGCGTAATAGGTGGGACAATTACAGCAGGTACAATTATCGCATTTCCACTTTATCTTTCTCTACTATTTCGTCCTATGAGAATGTTGGCCAATAAATTCAATACCTTACAAATGGGATTGGTAGCAGCAAGAAGAGTCTTTGAATTATTGGACAGAAAAGAATTTATTGAAAACAAAGGTACTTTTAAAAAAGATCATCTAAAAGGGCTTATTCAATTTGAAAATGTATGGTTTAAATACACAGCAGATACTGATATTTTGAAAGGAATTTCTTTTGATATCCAACCCGGTGAAACTCTAGCCATCGTAGGAAGTACAGGCTCTGGAAAATCCACTATTATCAATACACTTTTACGGTATTATGATATTTATAAAGGCGAAATCAAAATAGATAATATCAATATCAAGGAGTATGAACTCCAAAATCTAAGGAGTCATGTCAGTGTTGTTTTGCAAGATGTTTTTCTTTTTTCAGGAACGGTTTTAGAAAATATTACCCTTAGAAATAACGCAATTTCGCTTGAAAAAGTAATAGAATCCGCAAAAATGATTGGTGTTCATGAGTTTATTGAAAAACTTCCAGGCGGATATAATTATCAAGTACAAGAACGTGGAGCGACCCTATCTATGGGACAGCGGCAGATGATTTCTTTTATTCGCGCATTGGTTTATGATCCTGAGATTTTAATTTTAGACGAAGCCACCGCTTCCATAGATCCTGAATCAGAAAGTATTATTCAGTATGCTATTGAAACTTTAATTCAAAAAAGAACATCCATTATTGTTGCCCATCGCCTTTCTACCATTCGAAATGCCGATAAAATCCTTGTGCTTGATCAAGGAAAAATAGTAGAAGAAGGAAATCCAGAAGCATTGCTTCAAAAAGAAAATGGTCACTTTAGAGCATTGCATGAGTCCTCTTTGAAAATGGTTTTGTAAAATATTTACACGTCATATATCCTTTTCATTTTCCATTAATTTAATTACCTTCGCCACATGAAATATTTTCAATATATATTTAAATATTTCAAAATTCTAAACAAACACATTTTATCAAAATAGCATCATAAATGAAAGGAGATACATTCGAAGTCATTGGAGGAAACAAATTGAAAGGAGAATTGATTCCGCAAGGAGCAAAAAACGAAGCATTGCAAATTATCAGTGCTACTCTTCTCTCTAGTGAAAAAATCACCATTTCCAATCTGCCAGACATCATTGATGTTAGAAAATTGATACAATTATTAGATGGTTTAGGTGTGAAAGTTGAAAAAATCAATAAAAGTACCTATTCGTTTCAAGCAGATGATATTGATTTAGAATATTTCGCTTCTGAAAAATACCTTGAAAATTCTAAAAAAATACGGGGATCTGTTATGCTGTTAGGTCCACTATTGACTCGTTTTGGAAAAGCATATTTACCAAAACCTGGGGGAGACAAAATAGGACGAAGAAGACTAGATACCCACTTTCATGGATTGATAAAATTGGGTGGAGAATTTAAATACAATGAAGCAGACGATACTTTTGCTATTGCTTCTCCACAATTAAAAGGCTCCTATATTCTCCTAGATGAAATATCAGTAACAGGAACCGCCAATATCGTTATGGCAGCCGTACTTGCCGAAGGAAAAACTCAAATTTACAATGCTGCTTGCGAACCTTATCTCCAACAATTGTGCAAAATGCTCAATAGAATGGGAGCAAAAATAAGTGGTGTCGGATCCAATTTATTGACCATCCAAGGAGTAGAAAAATTAGGGGGAACAACTCATGAAGTACTCCCAGATATGATTGAAATCGGTAGTTTTATCGGACTTGCCGCCATGACTCAATCCGATATCACCATCAAAAATTGTAAGGTCAATGAATTGGGGAATATCCTGCCTATTTTCAAAAGAATGGGTATCCAAATGAATATTAATGGAGATGATATCCATATTCCAGCACAAGAACATTATGAAATTCAAACCTTTATTGATGGATCGATAATGACTGTTTATGATTCACCATGGCCAGGATTTACCCCTGATTTGATGAGTATCGTCCTAGTGATGGCAACCCAAGCCAAAGGAAGTGTTTTGATACATCAAAAGATGTTTGAAAGTAGGCTTTTCTTTGTAGATAAATTGATTGACATGGGTGCTCAAATCATTTTGTGTGACCCACATCGAGCAACAGTGATTGGCTTGGATAGAAAACATCCTTTGAAAGGAATCACTATGGTATCTCCCGATATTCGAGCAGGAGTTTCGCTGTTGATTGCTGCCTTATCCGCCAAAGGAAAAAGTACTATTCATAATATTCATCAAATAGATAGAGGGTATCAGGATATTGATGGGCGATTGAATGCTTTGGGGGCGGATATTCGGAGGGTGTAAACTCACAGCCCAACAGCAGCACTAGATTCATCAATGTAAATCACCGCATCAAAGGATTTTCCTAAATCGTATTTTGTAGATTGTGGATATTTGTTGTTCATTCCTGCACCAATTTCAATAAAGTACTTTTGTGTTTTTATTAAATTTGAAATGGTAGATAGGTCAATAAAATATATAGGTTCATCAGCTTGAGATAGAATATACTCATAGGAATATGGCATGATTCTATGCAAATAGTTGTCCTCTTTATATACACCATTTGATTTTGCTCTAACAAATCCCTTTTTCAAGGCAAAACCAATCACATATTGCTCATTTTCGAGCAAACTATTCAAAAACCCACCAGTTGTTTCTCGATTATTCCTACGCTGATAATTTCTATCCGACCAATATCTCACCTGATTATCTTTTTTGATATGACGATTATGTGCCCAATAAATTGCTTTGGTTTCGGAGTTGGAATCCAAAATCCATTTGATATTATCTGCCATACAAGAATCACGATTGATAGCACGGATACCAATATTGGCATCAAAATTCACAAACTGATGCAATAAATTTGCATGTTGATAATAATAACGGAATTGATTATCCGAAAAGTTTTCTTTGGTTTTCACCAATCTATTTTTGATTTTTTTGACAATATCCAATAATTCATATACTCGATATTCAGATTTATAATCATTCAATAACTCCAATAAAATAACATCCTTATCCTTTGCATAAGTCTTCAATTTCATAAAAGATGTTTCATCGCTTTGAATATCACACCCAGCCAAAATTATGCCTTTATCAGTAGATTTATCCTTATTATAATCTTGAATCCATTGAAATAATGCTTTCACTTCTTGAGTTTGATATAAACCAAATACTTGGGTCATCGCTGAATCTACTCCGTGAATGGTATCTTCTAATAAAAAATCATTTGCTTTTTCAAGCCCACCCATACTTCCTTCAAAAATTATGATGTTAAAATCTTGGTTTTGAACTAGATATTTGATGATTTCGGTCTTAATTTGAAATATTTCCTTAGTGCCATGGGTACTTTCACCTAAACTAACCAGTTTTTTATATTTTACTTTATCCTCCAAAAACTCAAAAGCTGCTTGATTAATTTCAATAGGAATGGCATTCTGTTCAAGTTGAGCCACTTCTTTTTTTGTTAAAATTTTAAAGGCACTACAAGGTGCATGATTCATTTGAATATGCACATTATCTATCCAAATACTGGGATTAGCTAAGTTCATCAGACCGAAATCATAAACATCGTATCCCGTGGGAATATGAAAAGTATCTGACAATGTTTGCCACGAATCACTTGGTGTCAAAGAAAAAGTATCTCGTACATAATGCCAATTTTTCTTATCCGTTGGAGCAGCAGAAATAAGACATATTTTAGCATTTTCTTTTGCATTTTCTTTTAAAAACCAATCAAAGCTTACTTCTACTAAAGTTTCAATTGTCGAATCCAAAACAAAATGCTCTGAAATAATATACTCCATAGAATCCAAAATCACCGAATATTTACCTTCGCTTTTGAGTATGGAATCTACTTCTATTTTTATAGCAGGATTAATAAACCACGAATCTATAGTACCATTTGATACGTTCTCAAAGCCGAGATTAAAATCCGAAGGAGGGATTTGGCTACAGGAGAGAAAAAATGTTGCGATAAAGTATAAAATACAACATCTAAGAAAATTCATATTATGTACAATTAACCCAAAAAACATCCTACAATTCATACGTTAGATGTACCAATAAATACCCCGACAAATTACGGGAATAAGTCAAAACATTAAACAATCCGACATTGCTAACCTTAACAATTTCTCTATCCGATAAATTTAGTAAATCTCGAAAAGAAAGTCCAAATCCAAACTTTGATTTCTTTTTCTTGTAATTAAGATGTCCATTCAAAAGATAATAATTCTCTTGAAGATCTGAAATGTTATATTGAACGCCTATTTTCCATTTGAGTTGTTTGTTTAAATGTACTCCAAGAAAATTTGCTTCAATCTCATGCCGATTGGCATCAAAATCACTTAATGATTGAACTTTTGTTTTTGTAAAAATATATCGAGATTCTATATTCAACCAACTATCCCAAATACTGTACATTTTGAATCTATAAATTTGAGTTCTCGAAACCCCTTCGAGCAATAAATCTACTAAAATAAAGTCGCTCCTATTTTTTAAAATATTAATATTGAGATTGGTACCCAATGAAAGGTCAAACCATTTCTTATTAAAAGTCATAAAAAAGGATTGTACAGAAGATGTGCCATTGTCTGCAAAATCAATGAGTTGATAATTTGAAAAAAAGTGATAATTACGCATCTTTTTATGATCTATTTGAGCATAATTGAGCATGGAGAAAAAGGTAACTCCCTTTAGTGGACGGATGAAAGAATACATCAATCTCACAGCATGTTTGGATTGATATTGATGATAATTGGTCAATTCTCTAGACAAAAAATCGGGTTCTTGCATGCTATATACGCCAAAATACGTATCCAAATCCTGCCCACTCAGGTTATGGTCATAAGTCAATTTTATAAAATGTTTAAATCTTGGCAAATTATAATGCAAACTCAATTTAGGAATAAAATAAGTTTTCCGTTCAAATAAATCCGTAGTGTTTAGCATGACTTTAGTCCCTAGCTTCATTCGTACACCACGAAATCGAAATGCTCCTTTGATATCAATTCCATAATTGCCAAATACAATGGATTGATCATCAGAATAAATGTCACCAAATTGATAATTCAAAAATTTTGAAGTATAATTGGAATAAAAAACACCGCTTGACAAGGACCATTTCCTTTTAGAATATCTATAATCAACAGTGGCTTGAGATTCCAATGTCTTGTTTGTCAATTGAAAATTCACTTCTTTACCCAAAACATTCTGTCCAGCTAAAAAGTACATAAAACTATCCTGTCCAATAAATAAATTATCATCACCATTTTGATTGAAAACCAATCCAAACTTAGCATTTAAACTATGATGTTTTGAGATTTCATAATCCAATGCCATATTGGTTTCGGAAGCTATATCCAGTGTTTTACTATCGTTTTGAGCGATTGATTTTCTATCGGAATACACAAAATTATTATCCTTTGAAAAATGCTCATCGGTATAAATAGAATATTGTCTCAATTCAAATTTATACTTATCTTTAAAACGTTTAGTAAATACCAAATTACTACCGATAGACTTCAAATCTACCGTTTGAAATACCTTTTTTTCTAAAAATAAATCACCTTTATCTTTAAATTGCTCTTCTCTTATTTCCGTATTGAGTTTGCCTTTAAATCCAAATAAGGCGACTTGAAAATTGGTGTTTTTATCAGGATTAAAACTAATATTCCCACCTAAAGCCAAATCATTTTTCCGACTCATCTCATTTGCATTTCTAAAATATTTCGGAAATTTTAGTCCCCCTTGTTTTATAGATTTGAATCCACCACGTAATTCAATAAAATCACTTGTACTTACGGTCTGTTCTGGAGTATTATTGGCTTTCGCAAAAGCAAAATAATTGAATTTATCATTAAACCCATAAGCATTCAAATCTCCTTTGTACTTTTTTACAATTCCTATTCCCAAATCCAATTTCAAGGAATTAGGATTGTCTTTCAGCTTAATATCCAGATTTACTTCACTATCTAAAGTCTTTCGATTCACCCCTTCTACCAATTCTACTTTATCCACATCTTTGGCATCGATTCCGTCCAATAAAACGGTCCGCTTCCCATTCATAAAATCATCACCATTCACCTTTAATTTCTTTACATCTTCTCCCTTTGCAGTTATTTTTCCTTGTTCATCTACATTTATACCAGGCAGTTTATTGAGTATGTCGCCTAAATTTTCTTCCATTCCATTGGTAAATACGCTAGGATCATACAAAGTAGTATCCCCATTGACAATAACGCCCGTTTTGTATGCAGAAACTTCCACTTCTTCCAAAAGATAATCAGATGAAGTAAGTACCAAATCTTTTGAAGACAAATTCACTGAGATTTTGATTTCTAAAGGGTTATATCCCATCATGGTACAGGTCAACCAAACAGAATCCGACTTAGATTTATAATTAATTTCAAAATTTCCATTATCGTTTGTAATAGAAAAACCCAGTATAGATTTGGTAGCAATATCTTTTACAATGACAGAACCAAATGGAAGAATTTCTCCTTTTTCATTCTTTAATTGCCCTTGAATAGATTGAGCCGAAATCGAGAAAGAAATTAGTAAGAAAAATAAGATTATTTTGTATTTCATGATTTTCTTTGATTGATAACAACTTACTTTGAAAAAGTACTCATTTTTTTATACTTCCCCATCATTGATTTTTTCTTCTTTTTATATTCAATGAAGCTTATTTGTTTTTGAAATTTCGTTTTTGGAACATCAATCACAACTTCCTTATTTAACTCAATAGATTTGGCTTCAATAATTCGATGAGAAGACTCAGAATTTAACTCTACTTTCAAAATCATTCCTGGCAAACCGCCCAATAAAACAGGTCCATTGGAAATAGGTAAACTTGGGGCAAACCATACTCTAATTTCTGGAATTCCAAATAAAAAACTATCTCTCGACACCGCAGATAAAACGTCATATCCCAATATTTTATCCTTTTTATTCTCTAATTCCCATGTTATTTTCGGTAATTTATCTACAATTTTATATTTTTTGCCATCTAAAGATTTCAGCATGACAAGACTATCTTTTTGAATATCTTTCCAATAAAATGAATCATCATTTGAATTTGCATTAATAATGGTGACATTCGAATCATCAAAACCATTCATGACATCATCCTTTTCTAAAAACTTAAATAACGAAGTGGAGTTAACTTGTAAAAACTCATACGTCTCGTGCTTATCCAATCTCCCCGATTTCATTAAATTGACCAAAATTGGTGGCATATTTTCCGTAATCAACATTTTTGTATTGTCTTCATATACAATTTTGACCGTTTTTTGCCCATAGGAAATGGACGTCAATAAAGAAAAAATAAGAAGGTGTATTAATTTCATTATTACATTTTTTGCTTTCACGAAATATTTCGTAATACGAATATATACGAATAAGTTCGTAAATACAAATAAAATATTATAAATTTTTATTTCTTCTTCAATGCCTTCGCTCTCTTTAACTGCTCTCCATGAAATTTACTATTCATTTGACACAATTCATCAAAACTAGCTTCTTTCTCAGCTTTTATATTTGGCTTGATTACTTCCATTGTTTTATTCAAAACAATCTCTTTAGCTTCAATAGTCCTTTTCACTTGCCAATTGGACATTTCTACTTTCAAAATCATTCCTGGCAATCCTTGAAACAAATAAGGTCCGTTTGAAATGGGGATTTCTGTGGTAAACCAGACTTTTATGGTATCGAATGTTGCTCCTAATAAACAATCGTTTTTAGCAAAAGCCGAATTACAATTATATCCAAGAATCCGCTGAGTATCAAAATCTAACTCCCAATCAACAGGTGGCAATTTATCTTTTACGCTATATTGAGCATTGTTTGTATATTTTAAGAGCTCTAATTGATTGTTTGAAAAATCTTTCCAATAATAATTGTCGTCATCAAAAGATATTACTTCAAAAGAAACTGTGGGTTGAAATTTCTTTTCGGACAATCGAAAACATGATTTATTCCCAACCTGTATTAAATCATATACAGAATATTTTTCAGACATTGCTCGTTGTATTCTTAGCCTAACTTTATCATCCATACCTGAAAAATCACGAATTTCCCTTCTTTCTTCATAGCGTATAAAAATACTTTTTTCAGAAAAAAAAGAAAATATAAAAAAACTATATAAAATAGGGAATACCAAAAAAACTTTCATTGTCATATTATTTTTCTAAAAATCAAAAATCTTATTGTAGACTAGTTTAACACTAAACTATTATTAGTTAACTATATTTTTAACTAAACGCTATCATAATATATTCTTCAATTAAAATCAAAAAAAGGATGAACAAGATTATTAAATCTCGATCATCCCATAATGTTTTTTTTTATAAATTAATCTATAATCCAAACATTATTTTGGTTATCATGAATATATTCAGCCGTATATGTTCCATCACCATATATCACAATAATCCAGCTTGAATAACCCTTTACTGTTGCCCCTGCTAATATTGCTAAAACCAACGCAAGTGACAATATTCCTTTTTTCATCAACAATATACACGTATTTAGTGAGAAATCATCATTTAATAAACTTTTTTAGTTTGGTAAATGTATTTTCAGTAAATGTCTCGATAATGTTTACCAAACTTTAGAAGTTTAGTAAACAAAAAAATTTGAAAACACCCCAAAATTCCTTAATCTTGCTTTATTATTATTTACCAAACTTTTTTTTAGATTGGGAAGTAGATGGACATATGTTTTTATGTGTATATTTTTAGATAGATTTTGTTCAAATCTAGGCGTAAAACGAAGGCATAGTCCTTTTCTGTCAAGGCTTTACAACGAAGAGTTGGGCAAAATGTATCAAAAAGATATATGTAAAAATATGTATCCATCCACTTGTCGCTTTTTATTTCCATTTTTACTAAAATTCATAATGCGGTCGCCTTGACATCTGGCTTTCTTGTTTTGATTTAGCATACTTTGGTAAGTGCATACCCTTTACTTTCTATATAGCCCGTGAAGTGTTACGAACCCATAAGCAACCCAAACAGGGTTTAACAAAAATAACCCCAAATGAGAATTCGGGAAAAAAAATATAACACAATAGCGAACAACAAAGCAAGTCCCGTTACAGACTTT
>CAMZLN010000266.1 GCA_947311465.1 uncultured Saprospiraceae bacterium | reverse complement strand
CTGTGATTCTACTTTTTCTATAATTGCTGATGGACAGATTAATTTCCTTGAAAATAATAGTATAATTTTAGTATATAATTTTTAAATTTTATAGATGGCTCTAGAATCATTGTAGTTACAACATAACTATTATCTTTTCCATCATCAATCATAGGGGTATGCCCTTGTATTCTATCTCCATCTATTTTCATACTATCAACAACTTCAAATTCGTCAAAATTAGAATTGACTTTAATAGAAAATATTTTTGAATTAGAGACATGTTTTGCCCCAACTAAAATAAAAAAAAACTCATCAGTTTCAAAAGTACTAAAGAGAACAATAGAATTATCTATTTCTGTCCACTTGACTATTTCTCCTTTTGAATTGACTTTGAAGAATTCTGTATTTCCTCTCCCTTTAACATATTCAAATATATAATTGTTATTCGGTAATTCTTTAATAAATCGACAACTATTAAATCCGTTAACTGAATTGAAAAAATTCGAAAATTCCGTTTGAGAAATAAGCATTCCATTAAACAAAATAATTATTAAAAATAAGAAATAAACTCGCATTATTATAGTTTTTTTATTTTAGGAAATAGATGAAAATAATACGGATTTAATCGTACTCAAATAATATATCTTTTTAATCAAATCCGTATTACCACAATATTTAATACATATAATCACTATTCTTAACAACAGCAATTACAACATTCAATTGGGAAGCCCCATGAATAATTCATTTGCCAATAATAATAAGTTGTATTCGTTTCAGCATTGTAAATTGAAAACTGTTTCATCTCCACAGCAATTAGTTTTGCTTCTGACCCACCAAAACTTGCACTCAAAAGATCATTTACTTCAATAAACAATAAGTTAAGTTCTTGCCCAGAAATTGATTCACAAGGATTGCCTGGTGTATTAAGATTATCAAAACAAGGTAGTAGTATGGAATACCCAAATTGAATATTTGAAAAATATAAAAGATTATCAGGATTTGGATAAGAACTATTAAAGACATTTGCAAACATATTTGCTGTATTCTGAGACATTTGAAAATATAAATCATCTTGAAAAAATACGTTTGGTACATCATCATTTATGTCTATTAATTTGTCCCAAAATACTTGAAGTTCATCATCATAATTTTCACAGTCAGGACCACCATCAGGCTCCGCAACTGTTTCAGGTGGACAAATAGGACAAATAGGCTCATCTGGAAAAATAACATCAATTTGAACAGTCCCATCATCTCCTGACTCCGAAACATCAATTGCAATAGGCGGAACTTCACTCATGAGCGAACTCACAAAATTACTGGCTTGATTGTATAGTGATTGGGTTTCTGTGCCTGTATGGCTAGACGAATTTGTAAAACCTGCAATTGTCGTAGTACTATGAAGTACATTATAATAAGTGCTATTCTTGGTGGTATGATTTTCATTCAACATCGACTCGACTAATAAAAGAGCATCTTGGGTCGAATAATTATCTCCATCAGCAATGGCTGCCGCTGGGGTCAATATTACATTTGAATTATTAGATACTCTCATTAAGGATTGTTGTGTATCTTGTTGTTTTATCACATCTTGTGTCACTTCTTCACTTTTAGAACAACTAAAAGCAATCAATGCGATAGATAGATAGATAGATAGATAGATAGATTAAATCTTTTCATAATTATAAACTTTTTAATTATGAAAAGATTTAATCTATCTATCTATCTATCTATCTATCTATCGCGTTAATCGCTTTTAGTTGTTCTAAAAGTGAAGAAGTGACAGGAGATATTGATCCACAAAATTCAGAGATGCTGAGTCGAATGTCAAATTCAAATGTAGTCTTAACGCCAATGGCCATCATCTCAGATGGAGATAATTATTCAACACAAGATGCTATTTTATTAGTAGAATCGATGTTGAATGAAAATCACACAACAAAGAATAGTACTTATTATAATGTACTTCATAGTACAACGACTATTGAAGGTTTTACAAATTCGTCTAGCCATACAGGCACAGAAACCCAATCACTATACGATCAAGCCAGTAATTTTGTGAGTTCGCTCATAAGCGAAGTTTCACCTATTGCTATTGATGTTTCGGTGTCAGATGATGATGATGGGACTGTTCAGATTGATGTTATTTTTCCTGATGAGCCTTATTGTCCTATTTGTCCTGTAGCAGAAGTTCCTGTGTTTAATTGTGATTCGGATTTTGCTGGATTATACAACACGATGTATTCTGAAATGAAAGATGCATGTCCCGTTTCTATATTTAAAGAACATAGCTATTTCGTAAATCACTTTTCTGAAGGTTTAAATAAAATACGCAAACAATTAGCTTATACTTTTTTTAGTAATTTTCCGAAATATCCAGATCCAAATTTGTTGAATTTTAATGGTGAAGAAATAATTGAAATTGATTTTCTTTTTGCAGAAAATGGGATAAAAAAATGGGCTTATGAAATTGGCAGTGATGAAGTGAATAAATTGTATTGTGATATTTTTGAACATATCGAAGGAAGCAAACCTTCTCCTAACCATATTTTAATTGGGATAGAAATAATTAAATCCGCATGGACAAATGTTTATTGGAAATTGAAACTAACTTATGGTTTACCAGTCGTGTGTGATTGTCCCCAATGTGAAATTTGTTGCTAATATTAAGAATGTTCAAGGAGATTCACATTTGAAATATTTAACTTATGCAATACTGTAGCCAAGTATCTCCTTAATAATGTGAAGGTAAAAAACAAAGTAAAAAATAAT